>JAOZRI010000447.1 GCA_029940235.1 Desulfobacula sp.
ATGGAGTTTGAACGTATTCTTTCTGCATCAGGCCCCACAAGTGGACATCTCACAAGAATGTCAGACAATAAAGAGCCTAAAAAGGTAGCATGGTTTCAGTGTGTTGGCTCCAGAGATATGAACAAATGCGATAATAAATACTGCTCTTCTGTATGCTGTATGTATGCCTTGAAAGAGGCAGTTATCGCCAAAGAACATGCAGGTGATGATCTTGACTGTGCAATTTTTTACATGGATATGAGAACCCATGGAAAAGATTTTGAAAGGTATTATAACAGGGCACAGGACAAGGGAATCCGATTTTTAAGAAGCAAAGTCCATACAATTGAGAAAATCCATAACTCAGATGATCTTAAAGTTGTCTATGTTAATGAAAACGGTGAAAAAATCGAAGAAATCTTTGACATGATTGTTCTATCAATCGGTCTTGAGATATCTCCTGAAATAGTTGATATGGCAAAAAATCTTGGTATTGAGCTAACCGATGGTAATTTTGCCAAAACATCAAGTTTTAAACCTGTGGAAACCAATCGCAAGGGAATCTTTGTTGCGGGTGCTTTCCAGGGTCCAAAGGACATCCCGCAATCTGTTGTTGATTCATCTGCTGCTGCCGCAGAAGCAGGAGCTATGCTTGCAGATGCAAGAAATACTTTAAATAAAATCCCGGAAGTTATTCCTGAAACAAATGTTGTGGGAGAACGCCCGAGAATCGGAGTTTTTATCTGCAAATGCGGAAGTAATATTGCAGGTGTAATAAACGTTCCCGAAGTTCGTGATTATGCAGGCACCCTGCCCTATGTTGAATATTTTACTGACAATCTTTATTCATGTGCCCAGGACAGCCAGGACATCATGGCAAAGATTATTAAAGAAAAAAAGCTTAACAGGGTTGTTCTTGCTGCTTGTACTCCAAAAACACATGAACCGTTATTCCAGGAAACCTTGATCAATGCAGGTCTTAATAAATATCTTTTTGAGATGACCAATATCAGAAATCATGCTTCCTGGGTTCATAAAAATGAACCTGAAATTGCCACTGAAAAGGCAAAAGACCTTGTCAGAATGGCTGTTTCCAAGGTTGCATTGATGGAACCTCTCAAAGAAGCAGAACTCCAGGTCAATCCGGTTGCCATGGTTATCGGCGGCGGTATTTCCGGCATGACAAGTGCAAACAACCTTGCACAACAGGGTTATGAAGTTCACGTTATTGAAAGAGACGTGAAACTTGGCGGTCAGGCAAATAAACTTTTCCATACATATAAGGGCGAAGACATAGCCTTAGAACTTGATTCTATGATCAAAGATGTTGAAAATCATGATAATATTCATGTTCACCTTAATACCACATTGGAAAACGTTGATGGTTTTGTAGGCAATTTCAAATCAGAATTATTGTGTGATAAAAAAGCATCCAACCTTGAACATGGTATTGCAATAATTGCCACAGGGGCAAAACCCTTTGAGTCAACAGAATATTGTTATGATCAAAGTGATAAAATCATTCAAAGCCTTGATCTTGATAAAAGATTAATTGAAAAAGATTCTTCGCTTAAAAAACTTAATACTGCTGTATTTATTCAATGTGTTGGTTCAAGACAGGATGATCGCCCATATTGTTCAAGAGTTTGCTGTACACACTCCATTGATAATGCTCTGGAGCTAAAAAAATTCAATCCTGATATGAATGTTTATATTTTGTACCGAGATATAAGAACATATGGCGAGAGAGAATATAAATATCAAATGGCACGAGAAGCAGGAGTTATCTTTATTCGCTACTCTGTGGATAAAAAACCTGAAGTAAGAGTGGATAATGGCAATGTCTTTATCACAGCTGTTGATCATGTACTTGGCATGCCTTTAGAGATTGAAACAGATCTTATAACCCTTGCCACTGCAATTGTTCCATATAAAGATGAAAAACTTGCAAATTTCTTTAAGGTTCCACTTAACGATGATGGCTTTTTTGTTGAAAAGCATGCTAAACTTGGACCTTCAGAATTTGCCACCGATGGAGTATTCCTCTGCGGTCTTGCACACTATCCCAAACCAATAGATGAATCAATTGCCCATGGACAGGCTGCAGCATCAAGAGCTGTAACTTTGCTTGCAAGGGAAGTTGTCCATACGAGCGGTAATGTTGCCGAGGTTGATCCAATGGTTTGCAGTGCCTGTGGTGTCTGCGTATCCATATGTCCTTACTCTGCCACATCTTTTGAAACAGAAGGCAGATTTGAGGGTAAAGCCCAGATTAATCCGGTTTTGTGTAAAGGCTGTGGTCTCTGTGTGGCATCATGCAGATCAGGAGCTTTGCATCTTAAGGGTTTTGATACTAACCAGATTTT
>JAOZRI010000448.1 GCA_029940235.1 Desulfobacula sp.
ATGATTCTACCGGGATGTCCGGTGAAAAAGGATTCCATTTAAGACCATAATAGGCGAGAAGTTGTTTATTCATGATTCTCCTTTGGGGATATAAGCTGCTGGCATGCCAGTCTGGGCATATTCAGCCATAAGTTTTCTCAATAATGCCGGTTCTGATTTTTTTAAGTTGTCTTCTGGCAGTTGAATTTCATCTGGTATGGATTTAACACGTCTTTTACCTGAAGCATTTTTTGTTTTATCCAAGGGATATATAGTGGCAAGAAGCTTGCTTATCCTTTTATCCACAAGAAAGGCTTTGCTTTTGTCCCAACTTGCAAAACAGACATGAAGCCGCTGTATATGATTGAACAGCCAGGGGATCTCAAAGCGAATACCATTAATGGATATTGTCCCGTCAGACTGCCTTTGCTTTCTTGATTCGCAGATAGTAAATCCCAGGTTTAACGCTTTTTCATCTAATGCCTGACGGGATACATCTTTATCTTTAAGTATGCATTGAACAGGAGACATACCAATCTGACTATGCTTTTTTTTGTTGTATTCCATTTCAACCCATGCCTGGGTTGCATTATTTAAATATTCCAAAGATAAGGGTTCTACATGTTGAAGCATGGCCATAAGCCTGCCTTCAAGGTTACCCCAAAATGACTCTTGTTTGCCATTTTGATAAGGACTGTAAGGCAATGTTTTTTCATGATGAATGCCAAATTTTTTAAGGCCATTACAGGTCTCATGGGCAATCATTGCAGCCCCATTGTCTGTCATCAAAGCCCTTGGAAGGCCCCTTTTGAAAAAGGCCTGTGATAATCCATGTATCAAAACTTCAGCAGTTTCATTTAAATACCACTGAATATGACAACATAAACGAGAATGATCATCAAGAATACATAATACTTTTGGGGTATGCCAAAGACCTTGGGAATCAACAATCCGTAAACTGCCTGTATGGAAATCCAAATGCCAGAGCTGATGAACATAGTTTGCTTCATAACTGCGAACTTCAAGATGTTCAAGCCGCCCGGCAGCACGCTTTTGTCCAGAAGTCTGGTTCTTCTTTTTCGTGGCTTTTTTAATCCAGCCCCGTTCTATCATACGCCTTCTTATAGTTGCATAGGAGGGAGCATGTTCTATCCCTTGTTCTTCAATCTCGGCAGTCAGATTGTCTGCATGAAGCTGGTAGCTCCAGTGTGGATAGTTTTTGTACTGGTTGCCAAGAAGCCGGAGTGTCACAGAGCTTGTTCTATTAAATATACCAATATCTGAACGTAATTTGCGCCCCAGTGCAATAATGGGATCTTGTGCATTTTTTGCTTTATAGTACCAGCACTCAATGGTTGAAAAATGAAAAACAGTCAAGCGATTATGCACAGGGTGCATATAGGCCTGGGATGCAAGTTTTGTAAGCGCATTACGCAACTGACCCTTTGCCGGTGGTCTTGCAAGCAAACCACCAACAATCGAGAAGCGAAACAATGCCCATTTGTTTACATGGCTTTGAGTTTTACTGCTCATAATTATGGTTCCTTTCAATTTATGGGTTAAAACCCGGTTAAAATCATGGAACCACTTCATAATTGATTTCTTTGGTAAAAAAAACGCCCATCTTCTGCGTGGAATTATCCTGCCCTGATTTTTTGATGAAAATCAGAACCCTGAGACAAGAATTTGAGGCAGGAGATAAGGGAATCTTCAACAGTTGATTTAAAATTTACATAACAATTGACAAGACCTGAAGGAAGACCAGTATTGGTTATTAAAGCAGACACCCGACCACGAATGATTTGCCATTGAGAACTTGATGGAAAAATATCCTGAAAAAAATTAACCCATCGAGCAATAGTGTTCCGGCTAATATTAAATAATTTTGACATCTTGAAAATATTAATTTTTTCATTTTGTAAATCTGAAATAATAACCAGAATAACAATATACCAGTAAACTTTTTGCCCTATAAAACGGCAAGAAGGTGGCATTATCCTATGCCTGCATCCCTCTTTACCACAACACAAGCTGAAGCGGATAAAACACTTCTCATCCACACCATCGGGTTCGCCTCGTGGTTTGCGAAAATAATTTGCAAAATACAACGGCCCTCCACAATATGAGCATGGCATTTGTCTGTATTGTTCTGCAATTTCTTTATCTATGATGTAGAGTTGATTAAAAAGACTTTTATTTTTTAGAAGTTCTGATAACATACCTCCTGCCCCTATTAAAAGTTCTAATGAGGCAGGAGTTCCCTTTAATTATTTGCACGATAAGGGAGGGGACTCCATCCCCAAACCTTGCATACCTTGCAAATTTTTATACTTTTTTCCATTGTTTTTTGTGATTAGACTCA
>JAOZRI010000449.1 GCA_029940235.1 Desulfobacula sp.
GGCAACCCATGGCACACCATGATTATCCGTGGCGGCGGAATGGGTGCTTCTTCAAAATTTGACGGCCATCACTGTGCTATTTTCCCGGCTAATGGTGCTAACACACCTGTTGAAATTATTGAAAGTGATACAAGTATGATTGTTGAATCAAGAAGCCTGGTTAATGACTCGGGCGGACCTGGAAAACAGCGTGGCGGTATTGGCAGACAGATGATCATTCGCTCACCAAAAGAAGATGAAGATAGCGGTGGTGAGAATTCTGTAGGCACAACATCCATTGCAGTTCAGGCAGGACGTTATATTTATCCGCCTGAAGGCATGTTTGGCGGTAAAGAAGGTTCATTAGCCCAATATCTTAAAAATGGAGAAAATGCTGATCCAAGCACTCTTACCTTTTGTGACCCAGGCGATCGTATCTCATTTGTCAGTGCTGGCGGTGGCGGTTACGGCAACCCTTTTGAACGTGACCCAGAAGCTGTGGAAAGAGACGTACAATATGAATATGTAAGTATTGAAAAAGCAAAAACAGATTATGGTGTTGTTATAGCCCCTGACTCTTTAAAACTTGATCTTGAAGCAACACAGAAACTTCGTAAAAGTTTAGAAGGGAGTACAATATGACAAAAAGTTTTATGCCGCAGTTAAATAATATGGAACAACTCCTGGATCATCAGCTTAAAGGACTTAAATGGACTGTCAACCATGCCTATAATGGATCTAAATTTTATAAAGCACAGTTTGATAACGCAGGTGTTAAGCCAGAGGATATAAAATCACTGAATGATCTTTCTAAACTTGCCTTTACAACAGGAAAAGACCTTAAAGAAGGCTATCCCCTGCCCTTATTATCTGTGCCGGAAAAAGATGTTGTCCGTATCCATGCATCTTCGGGTACAACCGGAAAAAGAAAGGTTCTCTCTTACACACAAAAAGATTTGGATGTATGGTTTGACATGTTTGCAAGATGTTATGAAATGGCAGGATTGACTAAGGAAGATAGAGTACAGATTGCTGTAGGCTATGGTGTCTGGACAGCAGGCATGGGTTTTCAGCTTGGCTGCGAAAAACTTGGTGCCATGGCAATTCCTGTGGGCCCCGGTAACATTGATATGCAATGCCAGTTCCTTGTTGATTTGCAGCCCACTGTATTTTGCTGTACTGCTTCCATGGCTCTTCTCATGGCAGAAGAAGTTAATAAACGTGGTATCAAAGATAAAATTAATCTTAAAAAAATTATCCTTGGTTCAGAAAGATGCTCAACAGCCATGCGCATAAAAATCAAAGAACTTCTCGGGCTTGAAGATATGTTTGATATTGTTGGCATGACAGAGCTTTATGGCCCTGGCACAGGACTTGACTGCAATAAACATGAAGGGATTCATTATTGGGCAGATCAGTATATTCTTGAAATTTTAAATCCTGAAACCCTTGAACCTGTGGAAGATGGCGAGATTGGTGAAATGGTTGTAACAACGCTTTCCAAGGAGGCTGCTCCCTTAATACGATACAGAACAAGGGATCTGACAAGAAAACACACAAAACAGTGCTCCTGCGGAAATGTTCTTCCACTGCATGATAAAATAATGGGTCGCTCTGATGACATGATAATTTTACGCGGAGTCAATATTTATCCGGGTCAGATTGATGAAGTATTGTCAAATATTGATGAAGTGGGCAGTGAATACCAGCTGCATCTTGAAAGAAAAGATGACGGCAAGGATTATATGACAATTAAATCAGAAATAAAAGATGGATTTTCTTTAAAAAATGCTCAAAATATTGTAAATACAATAAAGCGAAAGGTAAAAACAAAGATCATGGTAAGCTGTGGTGTTGAAATCTGTGAATATGGCCAGCTGCCAAGAGTAGCAGGTAAATCCCAGCGTATCTTTGATAATAGAGATTAGAATAATGTTTGAACGACAAATCACCCATCTGCTTCGTTGCTTCAAACTTTTGCAATCCTCATGTACGTTAGTACACTTCGGTTGCAAAAGTTATTGCGCCTCACATATGGGCAATTTTGTGAGCATGCGCTCCTCTGCGAGCCATCCAAACATAGATTTTCGACCAAGCAATAGAATAAGATAAAAAGGATAAAAAAATGAAGGAATTTAAGTACCTGTCTCCAACAAGTGTTGAAGAAGCGCTCTCCTTGTACGGTCAACACAGTGAAACTTCAAAATTTATTGCAGGGGGAACAGATGTAATTGTCAAGGTTAAAGAGGGCTGGATGGAGCCTGACTTTCTGATTTCCCTTAAAAAAATCAGTGAATTAAGTGAACTTCATAAAAATGAAGCTACAAAAGAACTTTCCATTGGGGCTCTTGTTACCCATG
>JAOZRI010000450.1 GCA_029940235.1 Desulfobacula sp.
GCAATATCTGCATGTTTGCAAAGATTTAATGCATCATGGAGGGCAAGGCATCCAAGAGCAATCATGAACTGGGTTCCATTTATAAGGGCAAGCCCTTCACCTGCTTCAAGTTCAAGGGGTTTTATTAATTTTTTTCTTAATGCAGCAGCACCACTCATTTTTTGACCTTCAACAAAAGCTTCGCCCTCACCTATCAAAACAAGGGCAAGATGAGCCATGGGAACAAGATCTCCACTTGCTCCAACAGAACCTTTTTCCGGAACAACAGGTATAATGCCTGCATTTAAAACTTGAGCCAACTTTTCAATGGTTTTAAGTCTTAATCCTGAATTACCCCGGCAAAAATCATTTATCCTCAGAGCCATCATTGCCCTTACAACATCATCATCAGCAAGGTTACCCATTCCTGCGGCATGGCTGAGCAATATCTTTTTTTGAAGTTTTTTTGTATCACTGCCTGATATACTTACATTGGATAGAGCTCCAAATCCTGTGGTAACACCATAAATTCTCTCTTGACCTTTTACCCATTTATCAACAAGTTCTCTGGATTTATTAATTCTTGATTCTGATTCATCAGATATTTGAATCCTGGTATTTCCTCTTGCAATACAAATAAGATCTTCAAGAAGAAAATCATGTCCATTCACAAGGATTTGACTTTTCATTTTTTTTAACCTCTTATAAATTTTAACTACTTATAAATTCTTGAACAAATTACTATCTGTAACATTCAACCTCTTTTTTTTAAAATATCTAAAACTTTTTTGCACTGATTTGCAGCTCGTAAGTTGATCTCTTCTGCAAGTTTTACAGTTTTATTTTTATATTTTTTATCTTGAATATCTTTCATATTGATCATTACATTTTTATATGCCCCCCAGATACCTGTCTGTAATGCTTTTGCCCCAACTTCAATATCTGATTTTGATGCAATATTTGCATATGTTGCAGTCTCAATCATTGCATCCCAGGCTTTATCTGCTGTTTTCATGGTAACAAGAGGTATTTCAATGGCTTGTTTCAATCCCTGCTGCATTTTTTGGGATCTGTAAGTTCTCTCTTCCTCTGTCTCCTTTGAAAGTCCCATTGCCTTGACATAATTTTTAAAGGCATCGGTATCTGCATCAATCATGGGAATCAAAGCTTTGGAGGCTTCATGCAGAGGCGGGATAATTTTTCTCATTTTGGAATCAAAGCTCTCAAATTTACGAACCCCAAGGGTGAGTTTTGCCGCCATGGAACCAAGCCCTGCACCAATAGCTGCAATGGCTGCCGAGGCAGAGCCACCTCCAGGGGCTGAACTTCTTGATGCTATCTCTTCTATAAATTTTCTTACACTCAAAGAAGCAAGTGGTTCATTTCTCTCTTTTTCAATAATATATTCAATAATTTTCTCCTTTGGATTGAATGGAGAAACAGAGTTCAGGCCAAGACGTTCAACAGCAAGACGAATTTTCTGATCTTCTTCAAGGATAAAAAGATTTTCCTTTTTAATATAGTATTCTGCTGCCATGAGCATGGCTTCCAGAGGTACCACGCCCACAATTTCAGAACCTGCAACAGCAATATTCAATTTTCCAGCCTCTTTTCTGACCTCTTCAAAAAGTATATGCAACGGAGTTATATTATAATTATTCAGGTTCACAGTAACCTGTGCAAGATTATAATCATCCACATACCATCCCATGCCTTTGACCTCTTTTAGTTTACCTGGCTCATCTTCTCCCCTGCCCGCTTCTCTAAGATTCAGAGCAATCCTGTGTGCCTGGTTTGGTGTGGACAGAAGATTTACATTGTAGGCAATCAAAAAGGAGCGTGCCCCTGTCACAGTCGCTCCCCATTCAGGTATAAACCTGGCAGGTCCAAAATCAGGCTTCCACTCTTTAGTAACAATCCTGTTTTCTATACCTTCATACTGCCCTTCTCTTATCTGGGGAAGTTTTTTTCTATATTTACGATTTGCAGATTCTTCATAAAGATATACAGGAATGCCAAGTTCCTTGGCAGTCCTTCTTCCAAATTCCATTGAGATGTCTATACACTCTTCCATGGTAACGTTTGCAACGGGAATAAAAGGACATACATCCATGGCCCCCATGCGGTGATGCTCACCCTTATGGGTTGTCATGTCAATTAAATCTTTTGCAACCCGCGCTGAATTTAAAGCACCTTCCAGGACTGCTTCAGGAGCACCCACAAAGGTATAAACTGTTCTGTTTGTGGATTTACCAGGATCAACATCCAGAAGACGGCATCCTCTGGTCTGTTCAATGGCATCAGCAATAGCTTTTATGGTCTCCGGGTTTTTACCTTCACTGAAATTTGGAACACACTC
>JAOZRI010000451.1 GCA_029940235.1 Desulfobacula sp.
TACACAATTTTTATGACGTAGGTGATGAAGACTGGGTTAAGTTTTACGGTAATATAGACAAGCCCTATGAAATCACAACTGATAACCTGGAAACTGCTTGTTCACCCGTGGTCACCCTGTACGACACAGATGGTACCACAATACTTGGAAGTACAATAGGAACAACTCCAATTTCCTGGACGTGCTCAGGAGACGGAATCTATTATATTATGGTGACACAGACAAATCCATCTATTTATGGTGAAAATACCGGATATGATCTCTCAATATACATACCTGAAGGCGATCCGGGATTACTGAAAGGATACGTGCGCAGCACGGATAATGAACTCATAGAAGGTGCCAAGGTTAAAGTGACATACAATGCTGAAAATTATGACAGTCAAACGACCTCGAACACTGGATACTATTCATTTACCCCCTCTGGAGGTATGTGGCCTGTCCATGTGGAGGCTGACGGATATACCCATTCAGAGGAATATGTGGATATAGGAAAAAATACCAGTAAGATATTTGAAGTAACTGCTGTTGTTCCTGTGCTAAAAGGTGATATCAACGCAGATGATCTTGTTAACGGGATAGATGCCGGCCTTGTGCTGGACATCCTGACTGGCAAAAGCCATTCAGGGACATGTCCTGACTGCATCCGGCCGGATTATGTCGGAAGCGGTGCTGATGTGAACGGAGATGAAAAAATCGGCCCTGAAGAGCTGATTTATATCCTTGAAATTATTAATGGACAGCGACAAGAATAAATATATCATGAAAGATTTTTAAGAGAGAAACGTCTATAGATTATACAGTGGAATATGGTTTACACTGAACAATTGATATTGATTTGAAAAGGATACCTGAATATGAAATGCAGATACACCATCATTGTTTTAATTTATATTATGATTGTGGCTGTTTGTCCCAGGCATGTATCTGGTCAGGCATATCAGGAAGTCCATGTCTCAGGATCACCCAATCCTGTAGGTGCTGGCGCAAGAGCTCTGGGCATGGGAGGGGCATTTATCGGTGTGGCAGATGATGCCACGGCTGCCTCCTGGAATCCAGGAGGCCTGATCCAGCTTGAAACACCGGAAATAAGTCTTGTTCTCTCCTATGACAAACTGTATGAAAAAAGATCTTTCAAAGTCAATCCGGGAGCTTCGGGCAATTACAGCATTGACCTTTATGATCTCAATTACATGAGTATGGCATATCCGTTTACCTTCAGGGATCTTAATATGATTGTATCCCTGAATTACCAGACCATGTATAACTTCAACAAAGAGCATAACTATAATTATAATTACCAAAGTCATGATACTATTGTCATCGCACCCGGCCCGCCAATGATTTCCAATCTTGATGAGTCTGGCCAGCGACAGACAATTGAGACCATGGATGGCTATCTCAAGGCCCTGTCTCCGGCCATGGCCATACAGGTGACATCCGGATTTTCTCTGGGAATTGCCTGGAATTTTTTCCACCCGGATCTTGGCAGTAAATGGAAAAAAGAAACCTTTGATATATTTGAAGGTGTTCTTAATGAGGTTATCACCTTTGGTGGTGTTCCTATAATTAGCAATAGTTATTCAATTTCATCCCAGTACAGAGGCACCTATGATTATACTTTTCAGACTTCATCAAATCCTTTTAATTTTGATGAATCAAGTTATAACATTGGATTTTTATGGCATATCAACTCCTATTTTACCCTGGGAGGCGTTTACAAACCTGGATATACTGCAAAAGTCCACTTCAAGGAAGGCTATGAACGCTCTCAAGACAGGGTCAATCTGGCTGATCCAAATGATGTTCTACATGAAACCACCACCTGGATAGTGATAACCGATGAAGAGCAGGAGATGGTAATGCCGGCTTCTTATGGTCTGGGGCTTTCATGCAGATTCTCAGACCAATTTACCATGGATTTGGATATCTACAGGACAGACTGGCAGGATTTTCTCCTGAGGCAGGCAAACGGCTGGGAACTCAGCATGATTACAGGACGGGATAAAGCACTTACAGATACAAAACCAACCTATCAGGTAAGGCTTGGCGGGGAATATCTTTATCTTTATAAATATAAATATGCCATTCCATTCCGAGCAGGTATATTCTATGATCCTGAACCAACAGAAAAAAATCCTGATGATTTTTTCGGGTTTTCCATTGGCAGCGGAATTGCCACAAATAAATTTGCCTTTGATATTGCCTATCAGTACAGGTGGGGCAATGATGTCCGGAAAGTCCAGCTGGGAACAGAAGAGATATTCCAGGATGTTAAACAGCATACAATTTATGCGTCAATAATATATTATTTTTAAAGAGAAAATATGAAAAAAAA
>JAOZRI010000082.1 GCA_029940235.1 Desulfobacula sp.
CTATAATATTTTTTCAATGGCTTGAAATTTTTTCATGAATTTTCGATCAATATAATCTTTAATCATAAATGCAATTTTCCCGCCAAACACAAGCTGCTTTTTCTTTAATACTCCAAGGCCGCCGCCCACATTAAAAATCAGAAGATATTCCGGTCCCGGATCAAAAATTTTAAGTTCACTGTTTTCAAGTCTTGCCATTAAATTATGTAACAGCACAGGGTTTTCACGGACAGCATATACACCAACTTTATCAAGGGGTTGATCCTGGAAATAGATACAATCACCACCACCAAAAATATCAGGAAACTTTACAGACTGGAGATATTTATTTACGAGCAGCCCCTTGTCAGGCCCTACAGGCAGTCCTGATTCTTCAAAAATAGTTGAAGGTTTTACCCCAAGAGCCATGAAAATAAAATCTGTGGAAAAGGATTCTCCTGATTCAAGACATATTTCATGGGTTTTTATCTGTTTTACATAACCGTTTTCAATGATTTGAATACTGCGCTTTTTAAGGGAAGTTATTACTCTGGATCTGATCTCTTCAGGAAATCTCGCCATAAATTTTTTACCTGCAAAAATACGAATTTCAGGCATGTATCTGTTGGTTTTTTTGGCAAGCTGCCATACATTTCCTGCTATTTCAGCAGAGGATGGCCCTCCCCCTACTATACTGACAACAAGTTTTTTCTGGGCAAAGATAACCTTTAACTTGATTGCTGCTTCCATGAGTTTTTCAATGGGTTTAACACTATAAACATTACCTCTGTTTTCTTTGACAGTCTGCATGGGAACATAACTGCCTGCATTAAATGAAAGCACATCATAGGACAATATCTGCCCCTCTTGTGTGTAAACCAGTTTTTTTTCAGGGTCGATTTTGACAACTTTATCCTTTACAAAGATACCGCCCTGTTTTTCCACAACATATTTTGTGGCAAAACGGATATCCTCAGGAGTGTATGTCCCACCCAGCATTCCTGGCCCCATACCTGAATAATAATGAAAAATAGAAGGGCCTATTACAGTTACTTTGAATCCCTTGTCAACAAATTTATCTATATTTTCCATGGTCATCATGTGGGCATGACCGCCACCGACAAGCAAAAGATGTTTTCCCATTTTAGCCTTTCATTTTACATATAAGCTTTAGATAATGTGTCACCATTGTACTAAAGACTGTCCATTAGTTTGCCAAGACTTGCAAGGTGTGCTTTCTCTTCACTGGCAATTTTATTGATAATATTCCTTGATTTTAAATTTGTAACCTTTGAGGAGAGTCGCTGATAAAGATCAAGGGCCTGAGCTTCTATGGACATGGCAAGTGAAATAACCTGAATCTCAGCAGTTAGATCAGAGCCGAAAAGTTCAAGATACTCCATGGTGGACAATCCGCCCTCCAATGCCTTTACCTCTACCATTTTTTCAAACTCATCCTTATTTATATCTTCCGGGCTGACGTCATTATAGGCAATATAAATAGATTCCTGGTGTTTTACTTCAATCTCAGATAACTTTGCAAAAAGCTCTTTTACTTTTTGAGTTTCTGCCTGTTTTTCCATCTCTAAATAGAATTCACGCAGTCCCTGTTCCAGAGAGTATGCAATTTTTAACACTTCAAGAGGTTCCTCATTACCAGTAAAAAGATCCAGCCCGAGATCCTGTGGGCCTATGGCTGTTTGTGCCTCCCAGGCCTTTATCCCTCCTGAGACATTGAAAATTTTTTTAAATCCCTTGCCTGAAAGCATCTGGGCAGCAACACGGCTGCGCCCGCCTACAGCTCAATATACCAGTACAGGTTTTTGGGGATCGAGTTCATCAAGCCTGTCTGAAAGCTGGGGCAGTGGAATCAGGCTGGCTCCAGGAATATGGTCATCTTTGTATTCCCCGGGCTGCCTGACATCCAGAATTTGTATTTCATCTCCAGTATGTTCATCAATATACTGTTTTGTCTCACTGAAATTTAATGATTGCACTGGTGTGAAAAACTGCATCCATTTCATAGTGATTTACTCCTTTTTCTATTATCCCAGGGCCAACCTAACCAAGGGATTTAAATGCTTTGGTACTGGCTCCACAGATTGGACATTTCCAGTCTTTTGGCAAATTTTCAAACTTTGTTCCCTTGGTAATTTTTCCTTTTCTGTCTCCTTTATCGGGATTGTAAATATAACCGCAATTAACAGTCTGACATTGGTACATATCCTTTGGTTCAGCCATTTTGAGCTCCTTTTATTTAAAGTTTTGTTTCACCCGACACAATAATTTTACTGTCTGTTTTTACGTTACTTAATATTCATTATCTAAGTAACTATATAATAAAGTCTATCAAGAAGTATGCCACATTGTCACAGGAAAGAAAATTTAAAAGATATCGCACCCCATTGTTTCAATGGCGTAGATCTTGCTGTATTAAATTTTACGATTATCAGGATAGAATCTATAATCAGGATTCTTGATTTTTCTCTCTATAATAAAGGAGGAATGAACAATGGAATTTAAAAAAAACAGCAGTAAAAAATTAATAAAAAAGTCAGGGTATATATATTTCGTTCTAATGCTAATAATTATTTTGAGCCTTGCTGTGATTGCAGGCAATGGATATGGTAATAAATCTGAGGAGAAAATAATGAATAATAATATTAAATATGAGACAGCAACATTTGCAGGAGGATGTTTCTGGTGCATTGAGGCAGGGTTTGAAAAAATTGAAGGGGTTGTTGAAGCTGTATCAGGGTATACGGGCGGTCATGTTGAAAATCCTTCCTATGAGCAGGTTACATCTGGAACATCTGGCCATTATGAAGCTGTACAAATCAAATTTGATCCTGAAAAAATAAACTATACTCAATTGCTGGATAGATTTTTCAGGCAGATTGATCCCACAGACAATTCAGGCTCATTTGTTGACAGAGGAGATCAGTACAGATCTGCTGTTTTTTTTCATAATGAATTACAAAAAGAGCAGATTCAAACTTTTATTGAGAAAATTAATCAATCCAAACGCTTTGACTTGCAGGTTGCAACAAAAGTTATTGCTTTTGAGAAATTTTATAGCGCTGAAAAATATCACCAGGATTATTATAAAAAAAATCCAATCAGATACACTTTTTACCGGTCACGATCCGGTCGGGATAAATTTATAGATAAGGCATGGGGGAAATTAGATAAAATTAAAAAAAATCAGCCTCATAAACCATCTAATCAGGAACTTAAGGCAAGTTTGTCAGAGCTGCAGTTTAATGTAACTCAAAAAGAAGGTACCGAACCACCCTTTAACAATGAATACTGGGATAACAAACAGCCTGGGATTTATGTGGACATTGTTTCAGGAGAACCTCTGTTCAGTTCAACAGACAAATTTAAATCAGGAACAGGGTGGCCAAGTTTTACTAAACCCATTGAAAAAAACGTTGTTGTGGAAAAAAAAGATAGATCCCTTTTTACGACCCGTACAGAAGTCAGAAGTAAACAAGCAGATTCCCACCTTGGGCATGTGTTCCAGGATGGGCCACCGTCAACAGGTTTAAGATATTGCATTAACTCTGCCTCTTTAAAGTTTATTCCGGCAGAAGATTTGAAAGAGCATAACCTGGAACAGTATGAGAAACTGTTTAAGTGAGCATTTGTTGATTGCCACGCTATTCTGAGGAAAATTTTCTGATTATTTTGAACAGGTTGATTTCTTTTCTGCATTTTTGCTTCCATAAACTCTTGCAAGAGATAGTTTTCCAGATACCTCAATTTGATCAATTTTAATTTTGTGCTTTTTTTCTTTTTTCATTCTCCTGGTTCAATCGTTCAATGAGCTGAAAAAGGATAGGTAGTACAGCTGACAATTTTTTATTATCCGTCTCTCCAAGGTTAATATCCATTTTACCAAGAATTTTATTGATTTTTGAAGGACTCATGATTGTATGGTAACATTATTATTCTTTTCTGTCTACCCCTAGGGACAATTTTTTCATGACTCTTTTGCTTTTATTCTATCAATGTGACCAGATACCAGGAAATTTGAATAGGATACAATTTTTTCTTATTGACATACCAAAAGAAAACTATTAAAAAGTCAAAAAATATAAGCATAGGTTTTTAAAATTTTAAGGGAATTGTATGAAAAAGAGAGTTAATTATAGCTCGTCAACTACTGATAGACGTTTAGGTAATGATCGGCGAGTATCTGCACATGTTGAGTATTTTCCTGAGCGAAGGTGTGGTTACGACCAAAGAAATGGCATTGATAGACGCAGCAAGCAAAGAGTATAATCCAATTTCAAAACAGGGCCATTTATTTAGCTTTTTTTTATTTACAGCACTATATTCTCAGAATCAGGTTATAAAATAATCTCTTTAATCTCTCATCAAGATTAGTCCGGCGCGATTAATTACGAAAAAGAGGATTGGTTTTATCTGCTTGCCAAGGTAAAAACACTCTTGCGTTGGTTTTTGCCTCGTCCGCCTGAACCTGGTTTTTTCCCTCTTGGTTTAGGTCGTGAAAAACGTTTACCTTTTTTCTTCACCACAGTCTCTTTGGGATCCCAGGCAAATCCAGGAGTTTCCTGGCGACGCATCTTTTTTCCAAGATTCCGCTCTATGAGTGAAATTATTTTACTGTCTTCATGACCGGCAAAAATAAATGCCTGACCGGTACGCTCTGCCCGTCCGGTACGCCCTGTACGGTGGGTGTATGCTTCAGTTGTATCCGGGACATCATAGTTGATGACATGGGAAATTCCCTTCACATCAATCCCCCGGGCAGCAATATCGGTGGCCACCAGGATTTTGAATGTACCATTTTTAAAACCGTTCAGTGCCTTCTGCCGCTTCAACTGGGAAAGATTGCCTTGAATTGAAGCAGCTTGGTATCCAGCTTTTTGCAGTACCAGAGCCAGACTTTTTGCCTTGTGTTTAGTTCGGGTAAACACAAGGGTGCTCTTCATTTCCTCTTTTTGAATAATGGTTTTAAGCAAAGATGTCTTCTGCTCTTTTGCAACCTGAAACAGGACATGGGAAATTGCGCTAACCGGCTGGGTATGATTGATTTGTACAGTTGCAGGATTTATCAATATATTTTCCGCCAGGTGACGGATTTCTCTCGGCATGGTGGCAGAAAAAACCAGGGATTGACGTTTCCTGGGCAGCTGCTTGATAATCCTGCGGATATCCGGTAGAAATCCTTTGTCAAACATATGGTCTGCCTCATCAAGAATCAGCGCTTCAACAGCCTTCAAAGAAAAAGTCCGGTCATTAAGAAGGTCCAGCAATCGACCCGGGCAGGCAACAATAATTTCCACGCCACTTCGGATTGCTTTGATCTGGGGATGCTTACCCACACCACCATAAATGGAAATACTCCGCAACCCGGTTTTTTGTGCCATTTTGCTGATATCTGCATGAATCTGTTCTGCCAACTCTCTTGTGGGTGCTACGATCAACGCCCGCACTTTTTTTCTAGGACCATCCAGCAGTCGCTGAAGAAGGGGCAATACAAAAGCTGCAGTCTTTCCAGTCCCGGTCTGGGCCAGACCAAGAATATCTCTACCTTCAAGTATTGGGGGAATAGCCTCTTTTTGGATCGGGGTGGGAAGTGTATAGCCGCAGGCAGCGATGCCAGCTTCTATTTTAGGGTCAAACTTAAAATTTTTAAAACTCATTAATACTCCTGTGTATTACGTAATGATCAACCAAGTCATTTTCCTGGTTGAAAGTTCTGCGGATCCATTAGAATCCATCTATTATTCTTTTATTTAGTTTTATGGAAAAGGATTGGAGTGATTAGACTGAGGCTCCAAAGGCAATCAATTGATCACCGCCCGAGTTAATAACTGTCAAGACATGATAAGGGTGTATACTATAAAATGCTATCATCGTTTCTCCTGTGTGTTGAATCAGCAGAAACTTCTGTGGCAACAAACGATGTTTTGTTTAAACAACGAGGTTAACTATAAAAACCATGAAGAAAAATTTGATTCTATCTAAATATGAAAAGACATTATACATGAATCTATAAAAATTGCAATGAAATTAAAATTCAATGGGCATAGTGTTGAATAATTTTTTAATCTCCCAGCAAAAATAGTCAGGTCAGATCCCAAAAAAAATTTAAGAAAATGGGCTATTGATTTTGCTTCATAAAATCTAATGGTGATATTTCATGATATAACTAAATATAATCACAAATGTCCGAGAGATACTTGTTATAGCATTTTATATATATGATTTATACCATGCCAAATATTTCAAATTTATTGTTATATTAATTGGTTATGTTGAGCAATTACATTTTGATCCTGGTGGCATGAAATTTGTTAATAATATTTGTATTGTTGAAGTGTTAATGCGAAATATTTTTTTAATAATAATATTATAAAACATAATTTAGGTACATGCTATGTGTAAATATTGTTTGAGGCTGATTTTAGTAATACATATTTGTTTGTTTGCTTCTTTTTCCTTTGCTGCAGTGCTTCACTGGAGCCCTGTTGAGTCATCTGATGAGTGTATCATTGCAGGCTATGAAGTAAATTATGGGACTATTTCCGGAGAATATACCCAGGTAGTTGATGTGGGTAATGTTACCTTATGTGATTTGGATCTTTTGTCTCTTGTCCCTACTCAGACGTATTATTTCGCAGTCAATGCATATTCAACAACCGGTCAGGACGGACCGGTATCTATACCTGTTTCTTACAGGAATAGCCCGAATATTGTAGAATTTCCAGTAATTGATTATGCTGGCAACACCATTGATATTACTTTTAATGAAGATAATATGCTGGGAGCTGATATCAAGGGTAATTACGAGCTCAGTCCCACAAGTTTGTTTGATACACCGGCAATTGTTCGGACGGATAAGACATACAGACTCTTTATGAATTATATTCCCGAGTATACAATCATCACCATGACACTCAGTAATATCACAGACAGTCAAGGTAATGCCCTGATTTCTAATTCAATCATTTTAAATGATAATGACAGCGACGGCATGGCAGATGACTGGGAAGCCCTTTACGGGATTAGTACAGCTTTTTTAGATGCTGATAATGATGGCCTGGAAAACAGATTGGAGTATACACTGAGTACCAGTCCCATAGATGATGACAGCGACAACGATGGTATGGATGATGGATGGGAAGTTGATAACGGCTTGAACCCTGTTTTGGATGATGCAGATGGGGATATAGATGGAGATGGCATCAGTAATCTGGAAGAGTATTTTGAGGGAACAGGTGTTTCAAACAGCGGGCCTGAAAAACCAATGCTTTATCTGCCGGCAGATTCTTCCACTGAAGTTGCCTTAGCCCCGCAATTTAGGACAACCGCCTATATTGATAACGAAAATGATGCCCATGCCAAAACCCAGTGGCAGGTCAGCACAGAACCCACATTTACTGTTCCGGAAAGTATTCTGCTTGAAGTAGAGTCCTATGATGCACTAACTGTTTTAACTGTTCCGGAATTTGTACTTGATCCTGATCAAACCTATTACTGGCGGGTTCGGTTTTTTGATTTCCTGGGTGGCAGGTCTCTCTGGTCTGATCCTTTTTCTTTTACAACTCTGACGATTAATCCTGAAGATCCAGATGGAAATGGGGTTCCTGATATTCAACAGGTGACAGACGGAACAATTGATCTTGACAATGACGGATATTTTGATGTCTCATCCAGTACCTATAAAATGGTTAGCACCAATGGCATATCATTTGGCCTTGAGGCATCCAATAATGTTACATCGGTTGATTTTTTAAAATCCATTGATCCTGATGATATTTTAGATACTGTTGGCAAACCCTCTGATTTGGATTTTGGTTTAATTCAGTTCAAGATAAGTGTTGCCAATATCGGTGATACCGCTCAGGTGAAAATTTATTTTTCCCAACCTGTTGGAACAACCTGGTACAAATATGATCTAATCAATGGGTGGACAGACTATTCAAGAGATTATCCTGCCAATGTTGAGTTCAGTTCAGATGGGCAGTCTGTCCTGCTTCGTTTAGTTGACGGTGGTGCTGGAGACAGTGACGGTGTTGCAAATGGCATTATTATTGATCCTTCCGGCCCGGGTGCTGTTGCATCAGTTCTTTCAGCTTCCAGTTCAGGTGGCGGGAGCGGTGGTGGTGGCGGAGGTTGTTTTATTGCCACGGCAGCATTTGGATCTTATATGGAAAAACATGTTATGATTTTAAGAAATTTCAGGGATGAGTTCCTCTTCAAATCTAAATGGGGAACCGCATTTGTAATGGCTTATTACCGGTATTCTCCGCCAATAGCAGATGTCATTGCCAGGCATGGTATATTGAGAGGAATTGTAAGGATCGGATTGATACCGTTGATCGTTTTCGGGTATATTGTCGTATATATGTCACCTTTCCAGCAGGCTGTGATATCTCTTTTGTTCACAGGTCTAACAATGTTTGCTGTTGTTACTATCCGCTCATCAATTTCTCACTGCAGGGAATTATGGCTGAATTTGAGTATAGAACACCTATAATTTCTTAATGAAAATCACTGAAAGCCTTGATATTACTGGTACCGGAGGCGAGACTTGAACTCGCAAGGGCATAAAACCCGGAGGATTTTGAATCCTCTGCGTCTACCAATTCCGCCACTCCGGCATGAATTTACTTTTTATTTAAAGTAAAGATGAATTTAAGGGAAAAGTTAAAATTTGTCAAGGATTTCATTTTAAGATTTCATTGATTTTTGCCGTTGAAATTGCTCCTTCCCTG
>JAOZRI010000452.1 GCA_029940235.1 Desulfobacula sp.
TCTCTTCAATGGATGCTGCCTGCTCAGAAGCACCTTCTGCCATGGACTGGCTGGAAGATGATACCTGACCTGAAGCTGAAGCAACCTGGTTTGCACCTTCACTCATGCCAGTGGTAATGGCATTAATTGGCTTGCTTATGGAACGTGAAATAAGCCATGCTGTTAACAAAATAGCCACAATACTTACAATGGATAATATCATAATCATCCATTGCATGGAATTAACAGCAGCAAAGGCTTCTGATTCATCAATTTCAGCAATCAGCGCCCAGTTGGTATCACCAACCTTTAAAGGTGTAAATGCAGATAATACTGGATTACCGTTATAGTCATCTATAATTTTAGCATCTTCCTTGCCGGAAAGAGCAAGTGTGGCAGCTTCTGTATCCACACTTCCAGTTGAAGGATTTGCAAAGGAAGCTTTTACAGAGTGGTTTGTCGGATCAAGAAAACTGTCCGAACGCATGAGCTTGTCTGATCCTACAAGGTAAGTTTCTCCTGTCTCTCCCATACCTTCTCTCTGCTGCATGATAGTGTTTATGGCATCCAGAGAAAGCTGCAGGGCCACAACCATTTCAAGCTTGCCATCGTGGAGAATCGGCTGGGCTATAAACCCGCATGGGTCACCATTGCTTGCAGCATAGGGTTCAAAATCTGCCACACCATATTCTTTGGTTCCTTTTACCTTCCTGAAAAGTTTGCCAAGCCCTGAAGTTGCATATTTGCCGTTTTCAAAATTGGTCTGATAATCTGCTTTCTGGGCAACTGTATAAAAAGCATAACCATCAGGATTTATCAGGAACAGATCATAATACCCGTACATATCAGTATATTTCTTGAAAAAGTATTCACCTGCTTCATCTTTGGGGCAGAATGCCTCTGCCACATCCATTTCAGTAAGAATTGCCCAGTTCAAATCCAATATTTTTATAGGATTATAGCAGGAAAGTACAGGATTGCCGTTATAATCAAGGACAACACCTTTTCCGTGGCCGCCGGAAAGAGCAGTTTGTGTTGCCACGGTGTCTGCTCGACCTTTCCCCGGATGTGCAAAACTTGCCTTTACTGAATGAGTTTCAGGATCAAGAAAAGAGTCTGATCTCATTAATTTATCCTGTCCAACAAGAAATGATTCACCTGTTTCACCCAGACCATACCGTGTTAACATGACTTTATTTATCTGATCAAGGGGCAGTTGAAATGCAATCATACCTATCATTGCACCTGATTCATTATGTATTGGATAGCCTGCAAACATGGCAGGGTCATCATTTCTTGGAGCATAGGGAGCCATGTCAACTATACCTGGTTTGCCGGAACTTACAATTTTTTTCCACAGGTCACCAAGCCCTGAATCTTTGTATTTACCATGGCCGACGTTTTCTCCAAGCTCGCTCTCTTTTGCCGCAGAATACATTACATGACCGTGTTTTGTACAAACCATGAACACATCATAGACCCCGCTGTCATTATAAAACTCAGTTAATGATGCGCCCAGTGTACTCCATATTTCATTGTATTCAGAAGTTGTCACATCATAGTTTCCGGTTGGAGAGGTATGCATGTCATTATGGTAAACAACAAGTCTGTCATACAGCATGCTTACATCTTTGCTTTTTGCAAACGTACCCATTTTTATGAACAGATCGCTAAAATAGGTTTCTATGGCTGTCTTCTTTGACAGCTGGACAGCTTCAAGCTTGTCAAAGGCTTCTCTTCTTAACGTGCCCACAGTTTCCATTAAAACACCCATATCACCCTGGCGCTCATCAAAAAACTGGGTGATCTGTGCTTTTTTTACTGCACGCATACCCTTGAGCTGCCCGTAGGCAGCATCAGACAGGGCATTACTCGATTTTGTCAAAGATACAATACTGCTTATGGCAAAAGGAACAATTCCCACAAGCAGAAAAAATATCATCAATCTTACGCTGAGACTCATCTTTTTCATTCTTCTCTCTCCTTTAAATATTATTGTGCTACCTTGTCAAGATCTGAGATCTCTTCAATGCTCAGCACCTTGTCAATATTAAGTAAAATTTTAACACCACCTTCAGTCTTTGCCATTCCGAGAATATAATCTGTATTGAGCTGGGTACCAAAAGCAGGTGTCTCTTCAATCTCGCCTTCCTGGATATTTAATACTTCTGAAACAGCATCAACAACGATACCAATAAGAATAGTGCCTTTTTCAGAATCAATTTCAACAACAATTATGCAGGTGCGATCTGTATATGGAATTTCTCCCATCTCAAATTTCAGGCGAAGATCTATAATGGGAATAACCTTGCCTCGAAGATTGATAACTCCTTTTATAAAAGATGGAGTACG
>JAOZRI010000083.1 GCA_029940235.1 Desulfobacula sp.
AACATAATATTTTGTCTTTTTGCATAGCTCACTGTGTCTGGCACAAGCCGTTCCAATTATTAAAGGCTGTCAAGCCAGGTAAGCGTTTCCTTATTGTTTTCCCAATCTATTAGTTCATCAATTTTCTTATCATGTGTTATTTTCGACTGTGCATACTCAATGAATCTTTTCTGGATGTCACGTTTTCTTGACAGATCAATGTGCAAATAGGCCATGGTGGACTCTACACTTTTATGTCCAAGGCGGTTTTTTATATCAGACACAGGGTCGCCAGCAATCCGCATATTCACAGCGCATGAATGCCTAAAGCAATGGGCAGGACTTAACCCTTTGAGGCGTTTTGGCGGCAGAGCTTTTGTTAGATAGTTCCTGCAAATTTTATTTATGCCATGTCTTGTCAATTCTCTTTTCCGCTGGTTGATAAACAATCGATGGCTGTATGCATGGATCGGATCAATGCGGTAATTTAAAATATAATTTTTGATTAAAGAGGCAGTCTTGGGCCATAGGTTAAGCAGCCTGTACCGATTCCCCTTGCCCAGAACTGCAATTGTTTTGTTCACGGGATCAAAATAGTCAAGATCAAGAGTAGCGATTTCACTGGCTCGGGCACCAGAGTCATAAAGAAGATGAAGTATGGTATAATCCCTCATCCCTTCTTTTTTCTTAAGATTCACTGTTTTAAAAACTTTCATAACTTCATCCGGATATAAAAATCCCATTATTTTTTTTTGAGCCCTTTTCTGGGGGATATTCAAAATGGCTTGTGCAATATATTTTTTATCCGGATGCATGAACCGGAGCATTTTTGCCAGTGATTTAATAACGGCAAGGCGGTTGTTGCGGGTTTGAACCGTATTTTTCCTATGAGTCTCCAGGTGATGTAAAAAAGAGAGTATGGCTTCTGCTGACAGATGCTCTATTTTTAAAGACTTTATTTTGATTGAGTGGTAACTGCCCAGGAAATACAAAAACAAAGAAAACGTTTGCCGGTATGTTTTAATGCTTTGTTCACTTGTGCCTTTTATCTGAGGCAGGTATTGATTAAAATACTGAAGCAGGCAACTTGATAATCTCATATATCCTCATGCATCGACATTGAAAAATCAAACATCTGGCGCCGATGTTCTGCATCCAGTACTTTCAGGTATTTTGTTGTGTATCTGTACTCGCTGTGTCCCATGTAAGCTGCCAGCACAGGTAGTGCATTTTGAGGAGATTTACCCTGTAGTTTTATTCGTTTCAGTGTATTTACAGCAAATGAGTGGCGCAGCGAGTGGTGTGAAGGAGAACAAAAATTAGTAGTACCTATTACTTTGCGTGCCTGGTAAAGATTAATGTATCTGATAACTTCTTTAAACCTAAGATCCATATAACTTTTTAATAATTTTGTTTGATTACTTTTTACCAGCAGTAAAGGATTATCCTCTTTATCAAGTAATAATTGACGAACTTTTATGAGGTTGTTTATTTCAGCAGCTACGGCATTTGGTACAGGGATCAGTCTGTCCTTTTTAAATTTTGTTTTCTCAATATAGATTGTTCTCTCTTCAGGCATATAATTGGTTTTTAACAAATTAAGTGTCTCTGATATTCTAAGTCCACACCGGGCCATCAATAAAAAGGAGATATAAGCACTGAAATCTCCGAGATAGCATTGTTCAGTTCTACGCATCAGTTTGATTACACTGTTAATCAAAAGATTTGTTTCTGCTGGAGAAAATATAAAAGGAACGATCTGGTTTTTCGGTAATTGGGCAATTTCCAATAATGGATTATCCTGGATAAGATCTTTGCGGATAAGAAAGTTAAAAAACATTTTGACTATTCTAAAAATCATATTGATGGTTCTATTCTCGTAATTAAGACTGGCTCTGAACTCAAGAAAAAACAAGGGATTAAAGGCTGCCCAATTTGTGTTTTGTTTAACTACATATCTATCAAAAACTTTAAGATTGTGAACATTAATTTTTGTTGAATACCCTAACTGTAAACGATATTTGATAAAATCTTCCATGTGTGTGCTCAAAAAACTTTTAAAGTGTTTCATCAAGGATAATCTCCCGCATAAGATTAATATGGATGCTCAGATACTTATGGGTTGAGTCGATGCTTTTATGGCCCATCATCTCTTTGATTTCATAAATGGATGCGCCCGACTCTAAAAGATTTTGTGCATATGAATGACGCAGCCAATAGGTAGTTGCTAAAAGATTGTTTTTCTTCATGCAGTCCCGGATATGATAGGTAATATCATTTTTTATATTTACAGGTTTATAAGGCGGAACAAGCTGTAAAAAAAGAGTTCGGTGTTTGCTTTTTGGCCTCCCTCCAACGATATAAGCGGTGATTGCCTTGATGGTGTCATCTAAAAGCGGAAGATGAGCCGGACTATAATTTTTCCTGGATCGAATGAAAATTTCTTTTTGTCTGAACGAGATATCATCCAGGGTTACCAAGCTTATTTCTCTGGGACGCAGCCCCAGATAATAAGCCAGGTGCATTGTCGCATAGGTGCGAAGATCTTTTGAAACAGAAAGGTCAAGACTGCCAAACAATTTTTGAACTTCTTTTGGACGTAAAAATTTTGGTGGTTTTGAACGAGCAAACTCTGGCGGACTTTTTACCAAAGGGGCAAGGTTCTTTTTGATATACTTATTCCGGTAAAAATATTTTAAAAATTCACGCAGATAAGATCTATTAACCCTGCATGTCGCCGTGGCATAATTTTTATTATAAAGCGCTAAAAAGTCATCGACCTGTTCGATTGATATTTTACAAAGAACAATATTTGATTTTTGTAAATAGAGATTGAGGCCAGATAGTATTGTCCTCATACAATATACTGAATGCATTCTTCGAACTTGAACTCTATAATAATCCAGATATTGCTCGTATTGTGTTGGCAGCACATCCTGCTTTACCCTGAACTCTTCAGGTATTTTACAGTATCGACTCATCCTATTTTAGAATTGTCTGAAGATATTTTACGCTGTCGATAAACCCGGTGCTGTGCCAGGCCATTACCATATCAATGGTATTAAAGTTTTTCTCACACCGGAAACATCTGCCCAGATTGGTTTTAGGATTGACCGCTGTTTGAAACTCATTGCACAAAGGACAGAGAAAACGAAAAAAGCCTTCACTGATTTTTGATGGAATATCCAACTCTTTTTTTATTAAAACATCTATTGGTATCGAGTTTCTTATCATATAAAGCTCCTGGGAAGAAAAATATTTACCCATATTGAGTCTCCTTTTTTTTATCAATCAGTTTTTTAAGAACATTTGGCATCAATTTTACTGTTCCCTGATCTGTGAAATCAATGATATCTTGTAACGCAGTTTTATTTAACTGGGCATCAAAACCAATAATGACAAGGGTTTTAGTTGATAAGGAATCTTGTAACGCATATTGCATTAAATCATTTGAAAACCCTTTATCGATAGCGGTTTTCACCGATAAGGTCTCTTGTAACGCACCTTTAATTAATGAAGTGACTTTTTTAGATTTTTTCCGCTTCCAGTACCCTGGATTTTGCTGGCGCCACTGCTGAACCCGGATGACATTTGCAGGACCTGAGAAGTAGTCCTGATTTTTGGGTTTTATTAGCCATTTTTGCTGACTGTATCGTTTGCTGGCTTCTTTACATTCTGTTTTTCTACAGAACTTTTGCCTTTTTAGATTGCGGGAATCCGGCTTGAATAAATCATCACAGTGTTTGCACCTGCGTCTTCGTATTTTCTTTTTCATAGACCTGGTACCTCCTCAGATCTATGATCGACCTATACGAAACGGAGGCGGGGTATTGTTTTAAAAAAAAGGGCGGGGTCTGCGGGATCAGGCGGGGTAAACTCGCAACAAAAGAAAGTCGCTACATAATTGGAGATTAGCAGTAATAGACTTATAAGCCCCCGTTAAACTTTTTACAAACTTAAGTAGAATCAAAATCTGAATCAGATATTCAACTTGCTTAGAGCAATAGTCATACCTAATCTGGGAATGCAAGAGCAAAGTTTTTGCAAACATAGTTTGAATGCAAATTTCAGGATACTTCTACCACATCCAGTGGAGGTGTTTTTGCCTTTTGGCTGCATTTGGGTTCTGCTTACTGGTTCTTAGATGGTCGGAACGGTTAAGCAGCCGGATTGTTTGAGCGCAGCGAGTTGCCGGCTGTCAGTGAAGGTCATCGTAGAACCAGTTGCAGGTTCCAGCCAAGCAGTCAAAAGGTAAAAATACTGGAACGGGTATCTGGCTCATTCCTCCCTGCTAAATCCCATTCCTGAATATGAAATATTTTTTTAATCCTTCGGGAAAAGAATAATATTTATATGCGTTTGCCCTGCCCACAGGTATATAGTTTTTATTTTTTCCCTTTAAGCGCACAAACATTTAACAAAGGGCAGTCATTGCAAAGCGGTTTTCTTGCATCGCAGATTTCCCTGCCAAAATAGATAAATTGCAAAGAGATATCTTTCCATGAAGTTTTTGGGATAATTTCCATCAATTCAAACTCAACCTTTACAGGGTCTTTTTTATCGGTCAGACCAAGCCGTTTTGAGATTCTTAAAACATGGGTATCCACAACAATTGTCTGATGGCCAAAGGCTGCCGACAAAACAACATTGGCAGTTTTCCTTCCAACTCCGGGCAGCTTAACAAGTTTATCAATATCTTCTGGCACAATGCCATTGTAATCTTTCAAAACTGCAAGGGCACACGCTTTAATATTTTTTGCCTTATTATTATAAAAGCCTGTGGAATAGATTATCTTTTTAAGACTGTTAAGTGTTGCGCTACTTAAAGTATCAGGGTCAGGATATTGTTCAAATAATACCTTTGATACTTTATTGACCTGATTATCTGTACACTGGGCTGACATAATTGTGGCAATTAGCAGTTGAAAAGCAGTTTCGTGCACAAGCTGAGTCTTGACAACAGGATATCTCTCCTTTAATGTTTGAACAATTTTTTTTATTTTTGATGAACCTAATTTCATAAAGCACCTTATATATGAATAGTGATAAATTCTCAACTGGCTGTTACAAAACAGCCAATTTAAAACACTGCCTGCAATGGCTCTTAAAAAAAGAGATAGAAGCAGTTGGATAATCAACAGATAAGGCAAAAAGCCATGAACACAACAAGACAAATTAAAGGTTTAGGACTTTGTTCCGGTGGTTTAGACAGCATACTGTCTGCCATGGTATTGCAAAATCAGGGAATTGAAGTGACATGGATATGCTTTGAAACACCTTTTTTTTCATCGGAATCTGCAAGAAAGGCTTCACAGCAGACAGATATTAAATTGATAACTCTTGATATCACAAAAGAGTATATGGAAATGATGGAAAATCCAAAAGCCGGGTTTGGTAAAAATATGAATCCATGCATGGACTGCCATGCTTTAATGTTCTCCAAGGCAGGAAAAATCCTTGAACAAAAAAACTTTGACTTTCTCTTCAGCGGAGAAGTGGTTGGGCAAAGGCCGAAGTCCCAGAACAAAAACTCATTGCGCTATGTGGAAAAAAATTCAGGTTTTGAGGGATTGATTTTAAGGCCTCTGTCTGCAAAGCTGCTTGCTCCAACCATTATTGAACAAAATGGTATGGTGGACAGAACAAAGCTTCTCGATATTTCCGGCAGATCAAGGAAAATCCAAACACAGATGGCAAAGGATTTTGGAATCAAAGAGTATCCCTCCCCTGCTGGAGGCTGCCTTTTAACAGATAAAATCTTTTCCAGAAGATTAAAAGACCTGATGGATAATAAAAAAATTATAGATCACAAAGAGTTATATCTGTTAAGCCATGGAAGACATTTCAGGCTTGATTCCAAAACAAAAATCATAGTTGGACGATCAGAACAGGATAATAAAAATTTGATCCAATATTTAAATGAGGATAAAGATATCTTGCTGAAACATGCTTCACTGCCTGGACCTGATGTAATTCTTATGGGAGATGCAAGCCAGCACAATATTGAGACCGCAGCCATAATCCTGGCAGGTTATACCAAATCACAACCAGGTGAAAACACCAATATAAAAATTATAAAACAACAACATGAAACTATAATCAGTGTTAAAACAATTAAACATTTAGAGTTTAAACATCTGATGATATGACGTCATATTCAATATAATTTTGCCTTTAACTGTCCGCATGCTGCAAGAATATCATCACCTTTGCTCTTTCGTGTAATTGCAGTAAGATTATGATCAAGCAGAATCTGTAAAAAATCACTGATCTCTTTTTTGGAAGGAGATTTAAACTCAAGTTCCTTACATTGGTTAAATGGAATCAGGTTGATTTTGGCTTTAATTGGTGCAAGAAGTTTGATAAGTCTTAAAGCATCTTCTTTTGAATCATTTACACCTTTCATTAAGATATACTCAAAGGTAATCTTGTTTCTTGGTTTTATGATAAAAGTACGGCAGGCCTCTAATAATTGAGACATGGGATACTTTTTATTAATGGGCATCAGACGTGATCGAATCTCATCATTGGTGGCGTTTAAAGAGATGGCAAGATTTACCGGAGAATCTTTACCCAACTGTGTTATTTTCGGAACAATACCGCAGGTTGAAACGCTTACTCTTCTTGAAGCAAATTTAAGTCCATTGTCACTGTCAAGGATAATACTCAATGATTTTAAAAGATTATTATAGTTGGCAAGGGGTTCACCCATCCCCATGAATACAATATTGGAAAGTTTTAAAGGCTCAATATTTTTTTTAATAAGATAGTTTCTTGCATCCCTGATCTGGGCAATTATTTCACCCACAGTAAGATTTCTAACAAGACCACCCCTGGCAGTCAGACAAAATTTGCAGTTTTGAGCACATCCGACCTGTGAAGAGACGCAAAGAGTAAAATGATCTTTTGTGGGAATCAATACAGATTCAATATACTGACCGTCTTCAAGTTGAAATAAAAATTTCTCAGTTGTATCAGCAGAAACCTGCTTGTCATCAATAACAAGACGTTTAAGATAGAAATGATCAGCAAGTTTTTCTCTAAAATCCTTGGAAAGATCTGTCATCTGTTCAAAACTGTCTGCCTGTCTGATATAGAGCCACTTAAATATCTGGTTTACACGAAAAGGTCTAATATCCTGTTCCTTAAGCCAGCTTGCAAGTTCATCCTTTGTACAATCCAATATATTTTTCATACCAATAGTTATAATCTCCAATGTAGTACTGGATACCAACCATAATGCCCAGTGGAAGGATTTTTACCTGGAAGGAGCCTTTGGACTTTTCACTACAGGCTCTTGATGAGTGGAGCGTTAAGACCGCCAATTGTTTGACCGCAGGGAGTTTTGGCGGTTAGCGCAACAAATCTTAGAGCCTGTTGAAATGTCCAACACAGCGACTGGAAGGTAAATATCCTGTAACGGGTCAATGTGAGACCTCTAAAAAAGCCAATTGAAAAACATCCAGTACAATTTAATATTTTCTTGACATATCACACAATATATACTAATTTCAACGATTTGATTTATTACTGTTGGATAAGGTTTTTATGTTTGAGAATTTGAGTGACCGATTAGATAGTGTCTTTAAAAAGCTTAAAGGTCACGGCACCCTGAATGAAAAAAATATTGAGGAAGGCTTAAAGCAGGTTAGAATGGCTCTGCTTGAGGCCGACGTCAATTACAAGGTTGCAAAATCTGTTATTTCAGATATAAAAAAACGGGCTTTGGGTCAGGAAGTAATGCAAAGCCTTACACCTGGTCAACAGGTCATAAAAATTGTAAACGAAGAATTTACCAGAATGATGGGATCTGAACATCAGGGTTTAAATCTTGATGAAAAGTCTCCTGGTTCTATTATGCTCATAGGCCTGCAGGGTTCTGGTAAAACTACAACAGCAGGAAAGCTTGCCCGCTATCTTAAAAAACAGGATAAAAAGCCATTTCTTGTACCAGTGGATGTTTACAGACCTGCAGCGATTGATCAGCTAACAAAACTTGGCAAACAATTGGATATTCCAGTGTTTGCTTCTACAACTGACATGAAGCCTTTAAAAATTTGTCAGGATGCACAGTTGGCAGCAAGAGAGCTCGGATGTGACACCTTGATAATTGATACAGCTGGAAGACTGCATCTTGATGAAGAGCTGATGGCTGAATTAAAGGGGATTAAAAAAGGAATTAATCCTTCGGAAATCCTTCTTGTGGCAGATGCCATGACAGGCCAGGATGCAGTTAATATTGCAGGATCATTTGATAAAGCACTTGATCTTAGTGGCGTTGTCCTGACAAAAATGGATGGTGATGCACGTGGTGGTGCTGCTCTCTCCATAAAAGCTGTAACTGGCAAGCCATTAAAATTTATTGGTGTGGGAGAAAAAACCACAGCTCTTGAAGCTTTTCATCCCGATAGAATGGCATCAAGAATTTTGGGTATGGGAGATACCCTTTCATTTATTGAAAAAGCCCAGGATGCTGTTGATGAGAAAGAAGCAAAGGCACTTGAAAAAAAGTTAAGAAAAAATGCCTTTACCCTGGAAGATTTCAGGAATCAGATGCAATCAGTGAGAAAAATGGGGTCGATTAAAGACATTATAGGTATGATACCCGGAGTAAATAAGAAGCAGCTTAAAGGAATAAATATAAGCGACAAAGAGTTTAATAAAATAGAAGCAATCATCAATTCCATGACACCTGGTGAAAGGCATGTACACA
>JAOZRI010000084.1 GCA_029940235.1 Desulfobacula sp.
CAATCCCCTCAAGTTCAAGTGCTGCCTTCACACACTCTTTTGTCACTTTGCCGTCAGATTTCACCTGTGAATAATCTCTTACCCGTTTTAAAAGTCTGTTGGCAATTCTTGGGGTGCCCCTTGATCGATTTGCAAGTTCCACGGCACCTTCCTCTGACACAACTGTATTTAAAAGAGTTGCAGAGCGTTTAATAATAATAATCAATTGGTCAATGGAATAAAAGTCAAGGGTACGAAAAATTCCAAATCGATCCCTTAAAGGTGAGGATAGAAGCCCTACCCTAGTGGTGGCACCAATGAGAACAAACTGCTTTAATCGATATCGATGACTCCTGGCATGGATACCTTTATCAAAAACAAAATCCACTGCAAAATCTTCCATGGCTGGATATAAAAATTCTTCAACAACTTTGGGTATCCTATGGATTTCATCTATAAAAAGGATATCTCCATCACCGAGATTGGTTAATATACCAATTAAATCTCCCCCTTTTTCCAGGGTAGGTCCTGAAGTAACAGTTAACTCTTTATCCATTTCATTGGCAATTATGTGAGAAATAGTAGTTTTACCAAGACCTGGAGGACCATGAAACAATATGTGATCCAGAGATTCATTGCGCATTTTTGCAGCCTGTATGGCAATTTTCAATGTCTCCACTGTAGCAGTCTGGCCAATGTATTCTTTAAAACTTGTGGGTCTTAAAGATACAATTTCATTGGATTGCTCTTCAGATGTAATATTGGAAGTAACAATACCTTTCTTTTCAGAAGAGTAGGAGAGAATATCATCAGCCATTTTTTATTTTTTCTCCTGAAAAACTTCATCAAAAAGTTCTTCCGGCGTTGAAATAGTAGTATCTCTTTCAAAGGCTTCTTTGATCATCCTTTTTGCCGATGCCTGGGAGTGCCCCAACTGATCTATAAGGACATCCTCAACCTGCTGACCAATGTCAGGCATTCCATCTGGCATCTGAGTTCCATTCTCAGATTGTTCATGATCTGTTATTGCAATAAATTTTTCTACTTTTCCATTAAGTGTCGCTATTATTTTCTGGGCTGTTCTTTTCCCGATTCCACTGAGAGCTGTTAAAAAAGTTACATCTTTTTTTTCTATTGCATTTGCCATCTTGCCTATGGGCTGGCTCATGGCTTTGATGGCCTTCATGGGACCAATGGCGTCTACGGTAATAAATGTCTGGAAAAAATTTTTATCCTCAAGGGTTTTAAAACCAATGAGCACAGGTTTTGGCTGTCTTTCGGTTTGATGATAGTAGATGTATAAAGAGATATTACTATCATTGGCATCCAATGACCTTAATTCTGCAACCACCTGTGGATTCAATAATATTTCATAGCCAATACTGCCTGCAAGCAACAAAATACCGTCAGAATTAAAGTGGAGAATGGTTCCCTCAAGATATCCGATCATAATTTTTTTTGTACCTGTAGTATCCAGTCAAAGCAAGTCCCAGTGCATCTGATGCATGGAATGGTCTGATGGATTTCCCATGTTTTAATAAATTGCGAACAGAACGTTCCACCTGGTACTTGTCTGCACTCCCATTTCCACAAATAATTTTTTTTACCTGTCTGACAGGAATCTCTTCCACATTCAGGCCTGCTTTATATGTTGCAACAAGAATAACTCCTGAAACTTTGCCCAGCATAATACCTGATCCTGGATATTTTTCAAGTGAGTATATATCTTCAATTACAACGTGATCAGGTTTTTGTTCACTAAGAAAATCTAAAACTTTAGAATATATAGTATGCAGTCTTAAATTAACCGGGTCCTTTGAACTGGTGGCAATGCTTCCAAATGAGTATCCAAGAATATCTTGTGTATTGCCTTCAACAACACCAATACCAGTACCGGCAAGTCCCGGATCAATGCCTACAACTTTTATCACTTTAAAGTTATTAATTTCTTTTTTGCATATTTTGCTTCATTGGAGTTTGGATGTTTTTTTAACAACTCCTGAAGGATCAATCTTGCGTTTGCTTTCTCACCGAGTTCAGCAAATGCGTAACCCTGTTTAAGCCTTGCAGCAGCCAATTTATTGCTTTTTGGATACTGTTCCAACACTTTCTGGTATTCTAAAATAGCCTTTTCAAACCATTTTTCAGAATAATAGGAGTCGGCAATCCAGAATCTGGCATTATCGGTATTCTCAGAATCTGGATACTTATTTATAAAATTTTCAAATTGGATACGGGCATTTTCCTTCTCGCCATCATCAAACAATTTCTTTGCAAAATCATATAATCTCTGTTGTGAATTCTCTTCAGAATCTTGTGAACTTTCCTGATTCACCTGTTGCTCTTTTTCCACTGACGGCTCAAAACCCATATACTTTTCAAGCCTGATAATCTTTTCATAATTGTTTGAAATAGCATGATCAAGTTGTTCAAGCTGCTTTTTTAATACTTCTTCCTCTTTTTGAGTATAGTCTCCAAACCTGTGATTTATCTCTTCTATCAAGCCTTCAAGGCGTTGAAAATTCTCTTTAAATGTCTGAATAGTGTATTTTAAGTCAGCATATTCTTCCTGGCTGATTGCGGGACTTTGATCAAGCTTTTTTTCTAACTTTTCAAAATTCTGCTGCAATTTTAATACAGTTGCATTTGATTTTAGTTTTTGTTTTGAACGCTGTCTGTTGTTTTCCATCTCCATGGCTGCCACCCTGTTTTCAAGGGCATAAAAATTCTGGGATCTCACGCATCCACAAAAAAACAGTAAAACCATCACAATACAAAAAAGATATATTATTCTCATAACCAAACTCCAGGAATCAAAAGATAATAACACTTAAAAAAAGCTGCATGGAAAACAAAGCTGCTTAATTAATGAGGCAACTTCAACTATAAAGCTGTTTCAGGCGTAATTATTCAAAGGTATCTAAAGCTTAACGCCTGAATCCTATCTTTATTTTATTTTAAATTAATCAATTGCAAAATGAGCACGCCTATTTTTTCTAAAGGCCTGTTCTGTTTTACTTGAATCAAGGGGTTGTTCTTCACCATAGCTTATGGTGCTGAGTCTTGCAGCAGAAACACCAAGATTAATCAAATAAGCTTTTGCTGCGCTGGCTCTGCGTTCACCAAGGGCAAGGTTGTATTCAGTTGTTCCACGATCATCACAATGACCTTCAATAATCGCAGCTCTAGAATAATTTGCTTTTAACCACGCAGCTTTTTCCTGTAATAGTGTTTTAGCCATGGAACTTAATTGAGAGCTGTCATATGCAAAATGAATATCCTGATTTTCAAAGCGTTTTTTTGCAGCTTGAATTTTAGAATCTTTCAATGCTTTTTCCTGGGCCATCTGATCTTCAAGATTTTGCTGTGCAATACGATCAGCTTCTGCCTGTGCTACAGTTTGAGCGTCTGTCTGGGTCTGATTTCCTTGATTCTCTATGGTTGTTGCCTCTGTCACAATGGTTTTTTTAGCACACGCTACAGTCAAAAAAAGTCCTGCCACAAGAATTGCCATTACCAGATTAATCCATACTTTTTTGTTCATTTCATTACCTCCTGTTTTCTTAAATTAATTCAATATTTAAACTTAATTTCATCTCTTTTTGGACATTGACCAGTCTGGCTGACTTTGCCTGCCTTTAAGCCTTAGAAGCTGCCGCTGGTCAGATCCTGAAACATTCATAACAAATAGCCTTGATACTCCTTTTCTATTTGATGTAAATGTAAGCATACTTCCATCGGGAGACCATGAAGGATCTTCATTGTCGCCTGCGTTCATGGTCAATTGCACAGGCATCTTTGTATCGATATCCATAACAAAAATATTAATAGCATTCTTTTCTATGCCAACATAAGCAATTTTTTTACCATCTGGAGACCAGGCTGGTGATGTATTATTATCGCCTTTGAAAGTCAATCTTTGCACTCTGCCACCCTCAATATCTTTTAGATAAACCTGCGGAGTCCCACTCCTTTTTGTGGTAAATACTATTTTCTTACCATCTGGTGAAAAACTTGGAGAGACATCAATTCCCCAGCTTTTTGTTACTCTTTTAATAATTTCTCCCTTTATGGTCAACAGGTAAATTTCCTGGTCCCCGGAAAAACTTAATGCACCTGCAAGCTTAAGCTTACCAGGCATCCAGTCAGGAGAGATATTCATTCCCTTATGGTTGACAATGGCTCCTCTTTTTTCTTTTATATTTTTAATGAATATTTTTGGGTTACCCCTTGCATAGGAGACATAGGCAAGCCATTTCCTGTCAAATGACCATGAAGGAGAAAGACAGATACTTTTATGGAAAGTAATTTGCTTAATATTACTCCCATCAAAATCGCAGGTAAAAACTTCTTTTTTCCCTTGAACCGTTGAAATAAAGGCTATTTCACTATTAAATATCCCCCATTTCCCAGTGAGTTTATATGATATTTCACTGCAAAACAGATGTATCATTTTTTTTATTTGAGATCTTGGGCCTGTATAAACTTTACCCACAAGAAGTTTTGTATTAAATGTGTCAAAAAGCCTTAATTTAAGCTTTACATTACCTTGAGTTTCAACAATTCCACCTGTAATCAGCAACTCAGCTCCAACTGCTGTCCAGTCCTGGAAATTAATCTGCCCGAGCTGAATACCCGATTGTGCCGGATTTGAAAGGAATGCAGCAGGGTTCATGGTTCTAAGATAGCCTGTAAAATCCAATGCTTTAATCAAAATATTTTTTGCATCCCTGCCGTCTTGAACCTCCACCGAGTGTCCATTAAAAGCTTTAAACTGGGTTACAGCAACAGGTGTTTTTTTTATAAAAGGATTGCTGATATTGATATAATCATAATCTTTAGCATGCAAAGGGGTGAAATAGAGAGAAATACTGCCCAGTATAATCAAAAAATATTTTATATATGTAAACATATTATGCGTACAGTAGCCTTTATTCATAACAAAAGAAACCATTTTTATTTCAATCCCTTAGGCGTAAAAATCACAACCACATCATAGGAACGTCTCCCTGCTGGTAATTGTGGCAAAGGATTAGCTTTTTTTATGGCTTTTTTTGCAGATTCATCAAGATATCGGTTACCTGACCTGGTTTCATAAATAATATCCCGTATAACTCCACTTTTCAGTATTTTAATTAAAATTCTTACTTCAAGATTCTGGTCCATCCTGGCAAGGACATCACTGAAAACCCAGTTTTGCTCAATTGCAGAGCCAAGAACCATTTTATACAAATCAATTGGTTTATATCCTTTTTTTGCATACACGTCACCAGAGTTTTGTTTAGTTCCCTGCCCCTTTACTTTTTTTTGCAGCCGTCTTAAGGCCTGAGCAAGCCTGTCCTGATTTTGCTCTTCAACTTTCTTTTCTAATTCATCCCGTGCTTTTTTTAAAGCCTTATCTGGATCAACCTTTCTTTTGAGTTTAACTTTTTTTACAGGTTTTTTCTCTTTTTTCTTTTCAATTTTCTTCTTTTGTGATGCCATTAATGCTTTTAGATTTTTTGGTTTTGCTTTTAAACTTATGTCAGGCTTTATGGTGGGAATTTTCCTTATTTTTTTTTTAATGACCTCTTTTTTAATTGGAACTCCATCTTTTGAAGGCGTAACCTGATTTTTGGCTGAATCTTCAAATGCAGGTTCTGGTGCAAAAGAGACCAGATCAATCTGAATAACAGGAGGCATGGGTTTGGGGAGTTTAAAATCCTGGAAAAATATCAAACTGAAAAAAAATAAACCATGTGCAAAAACAGAAAGAATAAAAAAAATAATTCCAATGTTTCTGCTGTGATCCTCAGAACTAAAAAGAGAGTCTCTGGAGACATGCAAAATTTTATCTTGAGAACTCATATCCTTTATCAGGATTCATCTTCACTATCAGGAAGTGTAATCATACCCAGGCTGTCAACACCTGCTTTTTTAATCTTTGAAATAACATTAACAACAATTCCATAAGAAACTTTTTTATCTGCACGCAGATAAACATTTTTTTTATCAAAATTTTCCAATATTGCACCCAGCTTCTGTGTGAGAAATTCAACACTTACAACCTGTTCATTTATAAATACTTTGGAATCATCATTAATGGATATAATCAGACGATCTTCATTCCCTTTTAATGCTTTTGAAGTGGCTTTAGGCAAATCCACATCAACTCCCTGCACCATCATTGGTGCTGTCACCATGAAAATAATCAATAAAACAAGCATTACATCCACAAAAGGAGTAACATTAATATCAGACATGAGTTGATCACTATTTGAACCAAACTGCATTATACCCCCATCTGCTTCTGAATATCACGCTCCATTATATTTAAAAGATCTGAAGCAAAACTCTGGAGTTCAGAATCCAAAACTCTTATTCTATCGATAAAATAATTATAGGCAATAACAGAAGGAATGGCCACAGCAAGTCCTGCTGCAGTTGCAATCAATGCTTCTGAAATACCGGGAGCTACAACGGCAAGACTTGCAGATCCACTCAATCCAATTCCCTGGAATGTGTTCATGATTCCCCATACAGTTCCAAAAAGTCCAATAAAAGGTGCTGTATTACCAGCTGTTGCAAGGAAAGGCACTAATTGAGAAAGTCGTCTTACTTCAACATTGATGGAACGATTAAGTGATCTTTTTATACTTCCAATAGATTGGAAAAAAGATTTTTCACCTGGTTTCATACCCGGTTTTTGCTTGTCCCGGCCATCCGATCTTGCCATCTCCATATATGCAGAGATAAAAATCCTTGCAATGGGGCTTGCACTCATTGCCTTGGCTTTTGAAAATGCATCCGTGAGATTTCTGCATTGCCAGAAAATATCTACAAAATCAGCAGAGTCTTTAAAGGCCTTTCGGATATACCTGAACTTGATAAACATGATTGCCCAGGATGTTATGGAAAAAAACAGAAGTACAAGCATAACAAATTTAACTACTGGACCTGCACCGCTCAACATATAAAATAATCCAATACTCTCGGTGGCCATATAACCTCTCCTACAAATTTACCTTTTTAAAATCTGGTAAAATAATAAATAAAATTCAATCAAATTAAGTATATGAACCGCTATCCCATGTCAAGTTCTTCTGTTTTTTAAAACCAAAAAAATTATTACCTTAAAATAAGCCCCACTGGCAATTTTTCACCAAACTGAATATTTTTCTCTTTTAAAGCCATATCAGTTTTTTCATTGATCATTTTCATAATAGACTGCTTTGCTTCTCTTTTCTGCAGCCATTTAATAATTCTATCACTATCTTCTGAGTCAATATCCCTTGTTCGATCTCCTGTTTTACGAGATATTTGTGCAATCATATTGTCAACAGGATCACTCTTTGACCATGTTGTTTTCATGATCTGATTAATCCATCTTACAACCTCCAAAGAAGGCACAACTCTGTCAACAGATCCGTATAACAGCTCCCTTGCACCAAGGCGGGACAATGTCCAGAACAGAATATCCTGTTTTTTACGTGGTTTAAGCATTGGAATAAGAGCTTTGGCAAGAACTATCTTATCCTTGATCAAAAGTCTTTCCATATTCCCCATGGCCATCCATAACTCAATTCGTTCCTGGGGAGATAATTTTATATTACTATTTTTACTCTTAATGAGAAAAGAAGATACATGCTGAAAAAACTGACGCTGCTGGCCTGCCTTTAACCCGGCAGCTATTCTTCTTAAAAAAATCCACCATTCAAGTCTGTTCTGCTGTGTTTTCTTAAAAATCAAGCCTGATAAATATATTTTCCACAGCTTTCTTATCCTCTCTTCATCAAAGCCATCTCCAAATCCCGGACGTATGCAGAACCCTGCTAAATTCAACCATTTTGCCTCATGTTCAGGTGAATGGTTGCGTGTTTTGCCAAGTTCAATAAGCTTATCTGCAATACTGCGCAAAAATGATAAAGGCCAGTATATTTTTTTTTGTCCAACTATCTTTTCAATTTGCTTTACAATACTCCTAAGGCGATCATTGCTGTTCAATGTATCTATAAAAGTATGTTCAATCAAATCACAGCTCTTTTTAATCAAAACTTCATCAAAAGTCCTGGATTCATTGACTTCAAAACCTTTTTGCATCTCTCTAAGCTGAAATGACAATTTCCATTTATGATCAGAAACAAGAGAATTGCAATACATGGACAAGGTTCCCATTTCAGAATATTGCGCTGTAAGTGTCACAGGAATTATTTTTTTACTACCCTTTGTTCCAAATTTAATAATTGTTTGAATGGGAGGCATAAAAGCCAGAGAATCATCTATTTTAATAATTTCACCTGCTTTATCACCTGACCTGAAACTCGAAGAGTATATATCAAAACTTACCGGCTCATTAGTTCTTACTTCATACTCCATCTCTTGAAGATCAATATTGGAACCTTCATCCAGACCTCTTTCCACAAGGCAGACAGCCTTTGATAATTTTTCTTTTTTATCAATCACACCAATATAATAGCTTCGAGGGCTTCCACTGCCAACTTTTACACCCTGCCCCTGTTTTACAAGACCATAATAGGATGCACCAATCCCAACAGCCAGCTCTGGTATACTATTTTCTAATATTTCAGGCAGTTGCGATTTTTCTGACTTAAAATACCTCCCAATGACCTGTTGTATTCTTTTCTGGACAAGATCTGGTTTGAGTGTTCCACCATTAAATAAAATAAAATCAGGCAA
>JAOZRI010000453.1 GCA_029940235.1 Desulfobacula sp.
GTGTTGTTGTTTATATAAGAGTAACTTTTGAAGGATCTCTTTTCTTTTCACAATCTGGCTCCTTTTAAATTAAAGATCAAAAAGTAATTTTTATCATAATAACTTAAATTATATATTTTGTCCCCTCTCTTTACAAGATAAAATTATTTCTCCAAGTTACTCATCACTTTAGGAGGCGGGCACAGAACCAGGAAAGATTCAAGGAATTCTTCGGGACATGGACAAAAGAGGAGGCACAGGCTTTTGACAAAACCATTGAAGATTTTAATCAAATTGATGATGCCGACTGGACATGAAAAATATTTTACTGGATACAAATGCATATAGCACCTTAAGACAAGGGGCTCAAAAAATATTTCAGGTATACGTATTTTTCCTGAATCATAATCCGTCGACAGGCTGTTTGATTCTCTTGCAAGTTGAACAGGAATATTTTTAAATAATGCTTCTATTTTTACTAATTTCAGTTTACCGGAATGTTTTGCAATATCATCAATATAATCTTTTAATAAATTTTTCTGGAGTTTACGGGTAATGGAAAAATGCCTTTGAAGGCATATCAATATTTTTTAAATTCATTTTTTCCCAGTTTATCAAGACAATAGGTCTTGACGTAAAAACGGTCAGGTAATATTATCAGGAATTAGGTGGAATACGATTGAGCCGTCGCTATTTGTTTTTTGAAAAGGAGGTTGTTCATGCCATACAAAAGAAAAGACAAGTGGGTAGTTCAAGCAATTAAAAAACAGGTCTGGTTATGGAGCTAATAAAGATTGGAAAAATCTTTTAACTGGCTGGAACTGGGGAATTAAGTACATGTACCTTAACCTGCCCTTAACCAACCTTTTTTGGTTGAAAAAATGCCTGAAGAGCCGTTATGCTCTTTAAATAAGCTTAAAAAAATTGTAACTTATTGGTTTAATTGATAATTTTATGTAAAATCAGACCCGGTTTCTGGTGTGAGAGATTGATTTAGAAACTTAATGTTTTTAGGAATATTAAAAACCTGAATAGAGAGGAAAAATGCTGTCATTAAATAGAATTATTTATTTTATTTTTTTCTGTTTTGCCACGGTTTTTATCGTTACTTTAAGTTTTCGTCCATATCCTGGTGATTTTATTATCAAGGCAATTCCGGTTTTGAGTCTGGCTTTTCTCGCTTTTTTGAAGATTCCGGGAATAAAAGGCAAATTGCTGGGTATTGGTTTCCTATTCTCAGATCTTGGTGATATTTTACTTGAGCTTGATCGTTCTGCATATTTTGTCTTTGGGCTCGCAGCTTTTTTGATTGCCCATATTTTTTATATTACTGTATTTATAAGAAAACCAGTGCTGAAAAAACCTCGATCAATAATTGTGTTTGTTATAATAGCCTATGGCCTTGTTCTGGGCAGTATCTTGATCCCGCATCTTGGTTCCATGATGATTCCTGTTGTTGCCTATCTGATTGTCATACTGGCCATGGGTATCAGTGCAGCCTTAGGATCAAATAATCATCTTTTAATAATAGCTGGTGCCTGCCTTTTTATAGCTTCTGATTCTATTATTGCAGTTAATAAATTTCTCATGCCAGTACCTTTTTCAAGCCTCTGGATTATGACAATTTACTATTCAGCCCAATGTTGTATTATTTCTGGTGCATTGAAATCCCGTTGACAACTTTTTTTATGTAATAAAAACCTGGTATGTCTGTACTTGTTTATGGTATCAAGAAAGTAAAGGGCACATACATATGATTATTATAACTACCCATAGAGGATCAGATTTTGATGCACTTGCATCCCTTGTGGCGGCAAGTCTGCTTTATCCAGGGTCAAAGCCTGTATTACCAACATCAATCAATGAAAACCTCAAAGCTTTTTTATCTATTCATAAAGATCTTTTTTCCATCTATTCACCCAGGGATATTAACCTTAAAGATGTTAAAACCCTTGTTGTAGTGGACACCCATTCCTGGAATCGTCTTGAAGGAATGGAGTCCTTAAAGGATAAAAAAGATCTTAATATTATTATTTGGGATCATCATACCCAGGGCGATATTGAAACCAGTCATAAAAATATCAAAGAGACCGGAGCAACCATTACAATACTTGCCCAAGAGCTGGAAAAACAGCAAAAATTAATTACTCCAATCCAGGCTACACTTTTTTTGATGGGGCTTTACGAAGATACAGGCAATCTTACCTTTCCATCAACTTTGCCAGAAGATGCTTATACAGCAGGGTTTTTTCTTGAAAAAAAAGCTGATTTGCATATTCTTGCCACCTTTTTAAGACAGGCCTACGGAAAAAAGCAAAAAAATATAT
>JAOZRI010000454.1 GCA_029940235.1 Desulfobacula sp.
TACTTATCCATGATGAGGCAAAAGAGGTTCTTGGTGAAGAAAATTTCACATGGTCAGTTGCAGCAGGCGGACGTTTCCAGATTCCAATAACCTCTACTGCCATGGCAATGGGTGCCCAGAATGTAAGGGTAGGACTTGAAGATTCTATTTATGCAGGAAAGGGTATTATGGCAAAGGCAAGTGCAGATCAGGTCAACATGATAAAAAGAATTGCCAAAGAGATGAGCCTTGAGCCTGCAAGCTCTGATGAAGCAAGAGAGATTCTTGGATTAAAAGGACTTGATAAAGTGAATTTTTAATTTTATCTGGTGTCTGTATATATAAGGTCAATTATTAATTAAAAATTAAAAATAAATAATTAAGGAATAGAACCATTTTTTAAAATGGATGGAGCAAAGCGACCACCAAAATTATTAATTGTTCACTATTCATTATTCATTAAAAAAAAGGAGGACTTAGTTGAATTATTCAAGTTACGCTTCAAATCATGCGCGGCATATTCCAAATAAGACAAGTTTAATTGAACGGACTCCAGATACAGGGAGCAGACGTTCACTGACCTGGAAGGAATTTAATGACGAGATAAATAGAACAGCAAATTATCTTTCAAAAGAGCTTAAGGTAAAACATGGTGACTTTGTCATGCACCTTCAAAATAATTCTCTGGAGTGGATGATAACTTACTATGCAATTATTAGACTTGGTGCGGTTGTGGTCCCCTTGAATTTTCGTTTTGAAAGCTCAGATATCCTCTATGCGGCTGAAGTCTGCAACCCTGATGTGTTTATTTTTGGTTCTGAATTTTTAAGGGTGGTTCAACCTATTCAGAAAGAACTTTCCACAGTTAAAAGTTATATCTGTGTTGGTGATGGTGTGCCAGATGGCATGACTGACTTTAAAACAATACAAAATTATCAGGATACTGGAGATGCCCTTGTTGATGTTGACAGGGATCACTCTCTTGCAATGATGTTTACCTCCGGCACAACAGGAAAGCCAAAACCTGTTTTGCATACCCATTTCTCACTGAACAACATAGCCATTGCAAACGGTATGACATACTTTGTTCAAAAAGATGATAATTATCTGATTTTTCTTCCCCTTTATCATTCAGGGACAATGTTTTTGTATGCTCCTTTTTATGCCACAGGAGCTGTTGGAACAATAATAAAGGATTTTAAGAATCCAAACTGGATCATAGAAGCCATTGATGCTGAAAAATGTACTGACATGCTCTTTGTTGTGCCAATTGGTATTGCAATTTTAAATGCCATTGATAAGGGTGATTTAAACCTTGCTGATTATGACCTGTCATCCTGGAAATATATGGAAATAGGTGCACAGCCCGTACCCTATGATATAATGAAGCTGCTTGTAGACAGACTGCCATGCCAAGTTTCCAATATCTATGGTATTACAGAAGGCGGTGGTGGTGGAACATTCAATCTCTATCCTGAAGATGTACTTGAAAAACCAGGCTCCATAGGAAAACCAACCTTTGGTGTTCAAGCCAAAATTATTGGTCCCACAGGTGATGACCTTCCTGCCGAAGAAGTTGGAGAACTTGTATTTAAAACTCCAAGAATGATGCGTGAATACTATTCCAACCCTGAAAAAACTGAAGAGACACTGAAAGATGGGTGGCTGCTCACAGGAGATCTGTTAAAAACAGATAAAGACGGATATTTCTATATTGTTGACCGTATGAAAGATATGGTTACAAGCGGTGGTGAAAATATCTTTCCCGTTGAAATTGAAGATGCATTAATGGATCATCCTGACATTGATGATGTTGCCTGCATTGGATACCCGGATGAAAGGCTTGTTGAAATTGTTCTGGCAATTGTTCAGCTTAAAGAGGGTAAACAATTGAGTGAAGAAGATGTAATTGAATTTGCAAAATCAAAACTCTCAATGTATAAAGTACCCCGCAAGGTTATCTTTGACCAGGTTCCAAGAAACCCGACAGGCAAACTGATGAAACCACAGCTCAGGGAAAAATTTACAGGGAGAAAAGAAGCATTTAAAAAATTAGATTAATTTTTTATCTTGACTTATAATATGGCTGTAATATAGCTTGCAATAGAATATGGTAATTTATTGCACTATAGGGTAAGTTATAAAGGTTGTGAATGGGAAAAGCTTAAAACAAGCATCTCATGTATTTATAATTATTAATTTTAGGAGGATGTTCCATGAAAAAATCTAGAGTAGCATTTATTATTGCAAGTATGTTTTTGCTAATGTCTGTCATGTCTACAAGTGCAGTTGCTAAGCAGTTAAACTTTTCTTCCTGGCTGCCGCC
>JAOZRI010000455.1 GCA_029940235.1 Desulfobacula sp.
GCGCCCCTGCCAAATAAAACTGTTTTAACAGTTCGTAAAACTATAACAAGATCCAGGGTGATGGACAAATTTTTTATATAAAAAAGGTCATAATTAAGCTTTTCTATGGCATCTTCCACTGTTGCTCCATAATCATAGCAGACCTGTGCCCACCCTGTAACCCCTGGTTTAACCTTAAAACGTTCAGCATAATATGGGATCCTGGTTTCAAGATCATCGGTAAAATATTTACGTTCCGGTCTTGGACCCACCATACTCATATTGCCTGTAAACACATTCCACAGCTGGGGCAGTTCATCAATTCGGCATTTTCTAATAACTCTACCCACCCTTGTAATTCTGGCATCATCTGTCTGTGCCCAGACAGGGCCTGTATTTTTTTCTGCATCTTGAACCATGGATCGAAATTTATGCACCATATACTCTTTTTTATCCTGCCCCATCCTGTCCTGGGAGAAGAAAACAGGACCCTTTGAATCAAATTTGATCACAATGGCTGTAAGAATCAGTAAAGGCGAAAGCATAATTAACATAACAGAGGAGATAATAATATCTTCGAGACGTTTGATAAAAGTCCGTATCTTGGATTTTCTGAATCCTTCTGAAAATATCAGCCAGGAGGGATGAATTTTTGTCACAAGAAGCTTTCCTGTCAGCATTTCATAAAAAGTGCTGCCTTCAAGAACTTCAAGTCCTTGAGTCCTGCAGTTGAGCAGCTCTTTTATGGGAAAAGATCCTCTTTTCTCCTTTAGGGCAACCACAACTTTTTTCGCACCGGCAAGAAAAGCATTCTCACAAAAATCGTCTTTGTTGCTGTAATCAATGGTTATGCTTCCAGGTACAAGATCGTGAATATCTTTTTGACCTGCATCAGGGATCAGCAAAGATATCTCATAACCGCAGTCAATGTTTTTATCTATCTGCTTTATAATATCAAGGGCAAGTGGTGTTGAGCCAAGTATAACAATTTTTTCATTAAAAAGCCCCTTGTTTAAAACCCAGATATAGAGAAGTCTCCAGCCAATAACAAAAATAAGAAGGAACACAACACCAAGGATAAAAACCTTTTGATCCAGAATAGTGATAGGAAAGAAAAAATAGATAGCAGCCAGGACTATTGAGGTTATACCAAGTGCCTGGAGAAGGCGTATGATCACCTCTTTGATGGATATTGCAATCTCAAAATCATATAAGTCATTATAGTAAAGGCAGACCTGGCTAATAAAGGTAATCATAAAAATCTTTGCAAACAGTATCAGGTCAAACAAAAAAAAGCCAGACTTGGTTAAGACCATGGCAGATAAAACAATAGACCCAAAGATAAACAAACCTTCTAAAATAAAAAAAAGGATGTTTCTAATGGGAAAATATTGTTTGAAGAATCTAAGCATTTTTTACGCCGTAGCCATATTTCCCATAATCGTATTTACCATATCCATATCCCATTGGTTTTTGCGCAAAATTATAGACAACCCCAAGGATTTTTTCTCTGCCGTAAATATCAACAATATCCAGAATCTCTTTTTTCCTGGTTTCTCCCTGTTTTATTACAATAACTATCCCGTCCACCTGCCTTGATATCACACTTGTTTCTGAAGTCAAATAGGGGGGAGGGGTGTCAATGATAATATATCGATCAGAATATCTTAATTTAACTTCATGGATAAGCCTTCGCATCTGTTCAGAAGATAAAAGTTCTGAAGGATTATTTGGAATTTTTCCCGCTGGAAGAATAGTTAATTTATCGAGAAAGGTTTTAATAAGCAGGGAAGATAGAGGTTTGCCCTTGGCAAGGTATTCACTTAAACCCTGGGTATTATTATATCCAAACATTGAATGAATGCTGGGATCTCTCAAGTCACAATCCATGAGCAGAACATATTCATCAATGCTCTGGGAGAGGCTGATGGCAAGGTTTGCTGCAACAAAAGATTTGCCTTCTCCGGGAGAAGCACTTGTTATCATAATACATTTAGGCACATTACCCTTTTCCGGAAAAAGAATATTGTTTTTTAAAAGCCTGAACTGCTCTGATTCAACGGACTGGGGGCTTAAACCAGTAACAAGCATTGGGTCAATTGGGATGGGATCCATGGTATCACTCCTTTTTATGGGAGAGTTGTGCAAACTGCTCTTTTTATCATGGACATCGGATAATGGTTCAGCCTTAATCTCTTTTTCAACATCATCTGTGTTAGTATCAACCATGTGTTGCGATTTTTCTAAAGCTTTAAAAATTTTTCCCACCATCACTCCAAATATTAAATATTGATATATGTTTTTACAAAATCAAGGGTTTTATC
>JAOZRI010000085.1:0-1471 GCA_029940235.1 Desulfobacula sp.
GGGCCATTGCTTGTCCACATGCGGCATGAATCAATTATAAATTTTTTTTCAGCAAATGAATCAAGGTCTTTTGGAACAGGTGATTTATCTTTTCTATTATGTGTCAGCCAGCCATGGACGATTTCCTGGCTCATGATAATTATCAACTGGCAAAGATGAGTACACCCTTTTTTACCGCCCATGATATCTCTTATTGTTTTTGAAAATCCTGATTTAATTTCAAGACCTTTGAGCTTTTCAATTGTATCAAGGGTGGAGCAGCATTCAGACATGGGAACTTTGATCATTTTGGCCTGTGCATCTTCAATTATAAGAGGATCAGGTTTTATCAAAAGTTTTACATCAAGATGATGGATAATACCGGGTTCTAATATAGTCCCTGTAATATCAAATATTTTTATATACCTTTCATCTTTTAAAATACCATGGACAATGACCCTGGAATCTGTATGGGAATATGTGGCAAGCTTTATATCCCTTGTATGTATTTTGGGTTTACTGTCAATTACTTTATTCAGCATTTTTTATCCTTAAAAATTTAATATCCAGTTATTTGAAGGTTTAAAATATATGATAATTGTTATAAAGTAAATAAACTGTTGATTCATCTTTATTTAATTATTTTATGTGGGGCAAAAATGAGTACTGATAAACTTGATTATTCCTTGGAACTCGAATTAAAAGATTTAAAAGAGCAGGGCAGGGCAAAATCTCCTGAAAGGATTATTGAAAGGTATATACCAGCAAAGGAAGAGTCTGGTCCACGATATAAACTTGCTGGCAGTGACAATGAATTTATAAGACTCAATTCCAACTCCTATCTATCGCTTTCAAATCATCCTCAATTAATGCTGGCTGCTGATGAGGCTACAAATAAATTTGGTGTTGGACCAGGAGCTGTAAGGTTTATTGATGGTACATTTATTCACCATGTTGATCTTGAAAAAAGAGTGGCACAATTTGTTGGAAAACCCATGGCAAAAATCTTTAATTCTGCCTATACATCTAATTGCGGACTGGCGCTTGCCATCTCAAATAAGAAAACCCATTGGATAGGGGATCAGTTAAATCACAACAGCATTATTAGGGCCATGCGTTTTTGTAATATTCCAAGGGAAAACAAGGGAATTTACAGGCATAATGATATGCAAGATCTCAAACGCTGCCTTGAAGAAGTAAATCCTGATATTGAGCGAGTCGTGGTTATATTTGACGGAATTTTCAGCATGCGCGGAGATTATGCCCCCATAGATAAAATTAATGCTATCTGTAAAAAGTATGATACAAAATTCAAAGATGGAGTCATTACAATTGTGGATGATTCCCACGGTGTTGGAGCCTATGGTGATTCAGGACGCGGCACTCCTGATTATTGCAATGCTCTGCCCGATATCATTGTGGGAACATTTGGTAAAGCATTTGGAGTCAATGGCGGGTTTGTAGCTGCAAGTAAAACAATTATTGAATTAAT
>JAOZRI010000085.1:1571-8577 GCA_029940235.1 Desulfobacula sp.
CAGACATTGATTATGTTATTGGTCTGTTACAAAAATTTAAGTAGTGTCTGATCGAAAACTGTCCATTTTTTAGAGCTTACAATATTTAAAAATTTATAATAGGATAAACTACATTTTTGTTATTATACATAGTTCAAGATTATTGATTATTTCTGGGAGGCAGCAGTGACAGGGAAAAAGCAGGTAACAATAGTTTCACCACCACATGCAGTTTTTGTAATCTCTTTGCATGCTTCTATTGAACCTGGACATTTGTCTCTATTTTGAGGAATACGCTGGCATCGTTTTGATGTCATGGAGATTTTAAAATTATATTTTTCTGAAAATATTTTCATTCGTAAAAGGTCTGCCCCTTTACCTCCTGCATTAAAGTCAAAGGGTCGTTTTGATGAGTAATCCATGGTCTCCTGGGTGGAGAAAAAGCCTTCAAAAATTCTTTTCTGGGCCTCTTTTGTAAGTCCAGTTCCATGATCTTTTACTATAAATTGTACACCTTTGCTGTTTTGATTTACAAAAATTTCTATTGTGCCACCATCTGGAGTATTTTCAACGGCATTTTTAATAAGCCCATCTACTGTTTTTCTTAAAGGTTCAGCAGGAATTTTTATGGCCTGGGTTGGTTTAATATTGCTAATTAAATCTATGTCTCGATGTGGCATCTCTTGTTTAATGGCTTGTATCCTTTTTTTCACAAATGCACTTAGAATAATATCCTGGATAACTGGGTTTTTAGTGGTAAAAATCTCCTCAATTTTTTGCCGGACTTTGGCAATTACAGCTGTTTCGCCAGTCTCTTCTGCAATAAGGGCTTCAAATTCATCCTGGCATTGTTCTAAAATAAGAGAGAAGATTTGATTGTGAAAGACTTCTTTATTTTCAACAATATCATAAACCTCATCTTCGATTTCTATAATACGTTTCAGGTTTCGCTCAATCCGTTCCATGGTCGGCTGCCAGGTTTTTTCATCCATACCTGCCAATCGTTTGGAAAGGATTTTAAAGGAAGTCAGGAGAATAGCCACCGGGGTCTTTAGTTCATGGGATAAATGGCTTATCATTTTATCCTTGGCAATATTAAGACCTTTCAGCTCTTCATAGGCTTTTCTTAAGCGTCTTGAAACCCTGGCATTTTCTATGGAGAGAGCTACAGTTGTTGCAATTGTGTTTAATGATTCAAGATCAGTATTATCAAAATCCCCTGTTTTTTTGTTATCAGCTGCAAGAATGCCAATAATATTATCTCTGTTTCTTAAAGGGACAAGAATTACATTTTTGATTTTATATCCAATTTTCTGGTCCCTTGAGCTGTATCTATGCGGGCCATCAGAAAAATTATTCACAATTATGGGTTTTCCTGTTTTAATAACCTGACCTGCCAGGAGCTCATCAATGGAAAATTTTATTTTTTCTATACGTTCTCTAGTATCTGGATCATCATGGGCAGCACTTACAAGATAAAATTTTTTTTGGGTTTTATCCAGTAAAATGACATTAGCACCCTGTGTTCCAAGAAGTCCTTTGATTTCAGTATTTACGTAAAAAAGAAGTTTTTTAAGATCGGGATATTGGGGAAGTGCCTGGCTGATACGGATAATGGTATGGCGATTGCGTTCATTGCGTATTTCCATGGTTGTATCTTTGAGGACAATAATCATCTCTCCAGGATTGTTGTTTTCATCCTTGTCCACGCCAATTCGAATGACTACATCAAGAGTTTCTCCTTTTTTGGTAAGCCTCTGGGTGTTTAACTGTAAAATATTTTTATTGGAGGCAAGCTCTTTTACTTTATTATTGATTTCATTTTTAAGGGAATCGGGGATACATCTGTTTTCATTTTTCCCTTTTAAATCTTTTGAAGTCCAGCCAAAGGTTTGAGTAAAGGCAGGGTTGAGATAGGTAATCAACTCGTTGGCATCTCTTACAAGTACAGGATAGGGTAAAAATTGCAAAAATCTTTTATAGTCGCGTCTTGCATCCCTGGTACTCTGATCTGAATCTTTTGCATTCTCAATCTGTTTTTCAAATGTTTTTATTTGAAGCTCTAATTGTTCATATGTGGGTTTTTGTATCATTATATTACCCTTTACTATATCCAGGCATAATAAATTTTTTATCAATTGTATGTTTATCAATAGTATGTTTATTGGCAAAATCATCAAGAAATTTTAATGCATTGCCTGTTACAAATGAAATTAGCTTAATATCATTTGTCTTTATTAAATCAGCAGGTATATCGGAAATAGCACCGCATACAAGGATAGCAATATTAGAATTCTTTAATGTTTGAATAAGACCTGAAGGAATACCGGGATCAAAAGAGATATAAGTTTTATGGGCAATTATTTTGTTTTTGATATCTGCCACAAGCAGTGTTGAAGCAACATCAAAAACAGGTGAGATCCGGTTCCCCCAGATTGTTATGGCTATTTTCAATGATATCCTCCAAAATTTTTATACGTTGATTGCAAGTCTTTTAATTTGTCTGAAAAGAGTGCTTTTATGAATGCCCAGATCCTTTGCAGCAGCAGTTTTGTTATTATTATTGCGTGCAAGAGCATCAACAATGAGTTTTATCTGTGCTGCCTTTACAGGGTCGTTGTCACCACTGTTATTATGCTCATGGTTATGGCTTGTATCGTCTGCAATGTCATTGGTATTGGCGGGCAGAGATAAAAATCCGGGTAGGTGGTTAAGTTTAATATAGCCTTCAGAGCAGAGAACAAAGGCATGTTCAATAATATTCTCAAGTTCCCTGATATTTCCTGGAAAGTCATGGGACATTAATCCATGAAGAACTTTTTTATCAATACCCTGGATAAATTTTCCCTGGCGAATATTCATTTTCTGGATAAATTTATCTATAAGAATTGGAATATCTTCCATTCTGTGTCGCAGAGGCGGCAAAGAAAGCCTTATCACATTAATCCTGTAGTAGAGATCCTGTCTGAATCTGTTTTGCGATACAAGCTCGGTAAGATCCTTATTGGTTGCTGCAAGAATTCTTATATTGGTTTTCTCTTTTTCCAAGGCTCCAAGTGCTGTAAATTCATGTTCCTGGAGAACCCGAAGAAGGCTTACCTGAAAAGCAGGACTTGTTTCTGCAATTTCATCAAGAAATATTGTTCCGCCATTGGCAAGGGCAAAATGTCCCGGCTTATCTTTAAAGGCATGGGTAAAAGCACCTTTTTTATATCCGAATAATTCAGATTCCAAAAGCGTATCCGGCATAGCCCCGCAGTTTATGGCAATAAATGGTTTTTTTTTTCTCGGGCTCATATTATGGATTGCCCTTGCAAGCAGCTCCTTTCCTGTGCCTGTCTCACCATCTATCAGGACAGAAGAATCACTTTCAGCAATCTGTGGCAGGATATTTAAAATATTATTCATGGCATTGCTGTTGCTGATAATATCTTCAATTTTAACTTTTGTTGAAAGCTCTTTTCTAAGCTGTTCAACAAGGGAGTGATCCCTGAATGTTTCAACTCCCCCGATTACATTATTATTTGTATCAACTAAAAGAGACGTGGATACTGTAATAGGAACTTTTTTTTTCTCATTGGTAATAATATAGCCTGAAGAGTTGAGAAATGGGCAGCCTTGAGCCATGGTTTTTTTAAGAGTACACTCCTGCTCACACATATTGGAATGTAAGACTTCCCAGCAATGACGTCCAATGGCATCTTTTTTTGATATACCTGTAATCTTTTGAGCTGCATGGTTAAAAGATGTAATTTTCCAATTATAATCTATTGTGAAAACACCATCTGAAATGCTCTCAAGAATGACCTTGAAGGTATCATCTATTAAGGGCGGCTCTAAATATTTTTTGTCTGCCATTTAATTAAATCTCATCAAAATATCTGGGAGTCCAGCGTATTTTATCCACAAGAGTGTTCAGCCTTTCAGGATCATTATTATGTTTGAATTTTGCAAAAGCACAACCTTTTTGTGTGACATTGGCTTTGATGGCTTCTGCTCCAACTCTTTTTGCAACCTCTAAAGATACTTGTTTTAATTGATCTAAAGGCGGACATAAAATTCCATTTTCGATATCCTGCTGGCTGACAAACTCAGCAACAGCATGGGCAGCAGCTGAAAAGAAGACCGGCAGAACTTTGGTTGCCCCTGAGGCTATAATACCAAGGCCTATACCCGGAAATACAAAGGCATTATTCATCTGTCCTATCCTGTAATCTTTTCCTTTGTAATTAACAGGCTCAAATGGTGATCCTGTTGCCACCAGAGCTTTTCCATCAGTCCATTCAAATATATCTTTTGGAATGGCTTCTGCCTTTGTGGTCGGGTTGCTGAGCGGTAAGATGACAGGTCTGTCACTGTTTTCACCCACAGCTTGAACAATCTGTTTTGTAAAATAGCCATGCTGCCCTGATGTGCCAATCAATACAGTAACTTTTTCATTTTTAATTACATTTAAGATTGTATTATCTTCTTTGGTGTTTAACCAGGCAAAATTTTGTGGATCTTTTGCAAGTTTCACCTTATATGGTTCAAGCTCTCTGTCAGTAGTTACAAGCCCTTTTGAATCAAGAGTGAAAATACGGTCAATGGCATCTTTTCTCTCCATTCCCTGCTCCACAAGCTCAGTCTCAATTTGCTCTGCAATACCAATTCCACCGGCACCAGCTCCATGTATAAGATAAATCTGATCGGTCATTTTCTCTTTTTTTGCTTTCATGGCAGCAAGAATTCCAGCAAGGGCAATGGCGCCTGTCCCCTGAATATCATCATTAAAGGATATCAGTTCATCAAGGTATTTATCCCGTATATTAAAAGCCGTCTGTTTTGAAAAATCTTCCCACTGACATACAGCATGGGGAAAATTCTTTTTAAAGGCTTTTACAAATTTTTCAATAAAAGCGTAATACTCTTCACCCTTTAAACGTTTGTGACGCCATCCAAGATAGTCTGGATCATTTAAAAGCTCTTCATTATCTGTTCCCACATCAAGTGATACAGGCAGGCCATGCCATGGAGCTATACCAGCACCCTGTGTATAAAGCATAAGTTTTCCAAGGCATATGGGAATACCGCCGGCACCCTGATCTCCTATGCCAAGAATTCCCTGATTATCTGTTACAACTGCAATTCCTATATCAGGATCTGTATAGTGTCCGAGAATATAGCCTGCATAATTAATATTGCCAGGATATAGATGAATGCCGTTAGCCTGTCTGAACATTGAAGAGTATTGCTGGCATGCAAGTCCCACTGTTGGAGTATAAATAATGGGTAAAAATTTTGTAACATTGCTTGCAATTACAGCATGGGCAAGAACTACATTTCTGTCATAAAGACTTCTAATGTAAATAAATTTTTCAATATCATTTTTTTTCTCTTCAATGATTTTAAGGCTTGATTTTACCTGATCTTCCAGGCTTTTTACCCTTGGAGGCAGAAAACCACTGAGTTTAAGTTTGCGCCTTTCATCAATGGTAAAAGCTGTGCCTTTGCTGATATTATTAAAGCGCAGAATATCAAATCCTCTTAAATTAATATGTACCCCAATGGTATTACCAAATTCACTGTATTTAAATTCATAATGATTTATTTCCATGATTTTATTTCCTGTATTTTAAATTTAGGACAAAAATTTTTAATATGTGACAATGAAGATGAACACCCTTGCCCACATCCATAATCTTTTCGATTGTTGTAAATAGTTTATGCAATAAGCTGACGGAGTACATAATGCAGAATACCACCATTTTTAATATAATCAATTTCAATATCAGTGTTAAGTTTTACAACAACCTGAAATTTTATACTGTTATTGTCTGTCTTAGCGTTGACATTTAATAAACCATTGGGCTGGATCTGGTTTACACCTGTAATTTCAAAAGTTTCATCACCTTTAAGCCCTAAGTTGTCAAAAGTTTCCCCATGTTTGAAAACAAGGGGCAGAACACCCATGCCAACGAGATTTGATCTGTGTATTCTTTCAAAAGATTCTGCAATAACAGCTTTTACCCCGAGAAGGCTGGTTCCCTTGGCTGCCCAGTCCCTTGATGATCCTGTTCCATACTCTTTACCGCCAAAAACTATAAGATCACTCTTCTCCTCCTGGTATTGTCGGGCAACATCAAATATATATCCTTTGGTTTTTTCTGGAAACTTCAGTGTCAACCCTCCCGTATCATCAACAAGTCTGTTTTTTATTCTGATATTGGCAAAGGTTCCTCTCATCATCACTTCATGGTTTCCCCTGCGGGATCCGTAAGAATTGAAGTCCAATGGTTTTACTTTATTTTTAATCAGATATTTGCCTGCAGGATAATCTTCCGGGATTGCACCTGCAGGAGAAATATGGTCTGTTGTAACAGAATCCCCAAGCACAAGCAGAGCTTTTGCATTTTCTATGTCTCTAAGATCAGATACTTTTGCAGAAAAATCTTTGAAAAAAGGTGGATTCTGAATATATGTGGAATTCTCATTAAAATTAAATGTTGTGCCTTTTTTAGTGTCCAATTCCTGCCAGAGTTTATCACCTTGAAAAATATTAGCATACTGTTTTTGGAAAAACTCTTTTTTTACACTGGCTTGAACAATACTGTTTATCTCATCACTGTCCGGCCAGATATCATCCATAAAAACCTGGCTGCCATCTTTTGAAATACCTATGGGTTCTGATTTAAGATCGATATCAATCCTACCTGCAATGGCATAGATGATAACAAGGATTGGAGACATTAAAAAATTGCCTTTGATTTTCTGGTGTATTCTTGCTTCAAAATTTCTATTGCCTGAAAGCACAGACATGACATCGAGATTATCAGAATCGATGGATTCTTCAACGGCAGGATCAAGAGGACCGCTGTTGCCAATACATGTCATACATCCAAATCCGGTGTTATTAAAGCCAAGCTGCTCAAGGGAATTCAATAAACCGGCATTTTTCAGATAATCAACAACAACTCTTGAACCAGGAGAAAGAGAGGTCTTTACATGCCAGGGAATGGATAATCCTTTTTCAATGGCTTTTTTCGCA
>JAOZRI010000086.1 GCA_029940235.1 Desulfobacula sp.
AGGCTGAGGAAGGCATTACCCATATTGCACTTGGTCTTGGAAAAATTGTTATGGAAGGTGGTCAGACATTAAGGTTCTGCCCCAAATACCCCCAGTTTCTGCCCCAGTTTTCCATGATTGATGATATTCTTGAAAATTCACAAAAATATTTTTATGCTTTAAAGCTTGATGCATTTCCAGATGATGAAGAGCTGACCTCGGGGCATATGCAGGATCCCACCATTGCAAAACTTGATTTGAGTGATGCAATGGATCACCCTGCTGTCCAATCCTTATCTTCCACCTATTATGTCCAGGACAATAAAATACGAGATTCCTTTTCCAAAAAAGGTTTTCCTGTATTAACTTTTGCTGATATCTTAAAATATAACTCTTTTGCACTGCCTGAACTGCTTGAGGAAGTTACCAAAATCGGCAGTAAATGGATGGGCTCTTCAGTTGAGGTTGAATTTGCTGTCAACCTGCCTAGGCACAATAATGAAAAACCACAATTTTCTCTGCTTCAAATCAGACCCATGGGCAGGTATAAACAAAATCTTGGGGTTAAAATAGGTAAAGAAGAGATAAAACGAGCATTCTGCTATTCAACGCTTTCCCTTGGCAATGGAGAATATAAGGATATCCATGATATTGTCTATGTGGATCCTGAAACCTTCGACTCTGGAAAAACAGTTGAAATTGCAGCTCAGATTAATAAAATAAATGCCTTGTTTAATAAAACAGGACAAAAATATATTTTAATAGGGCCGGGACGATGGGGCTCGTCAGATCGCTGGCTTGGCATCCCTGTGGTATGGAATGACATTTCCAATGTTGGAGTGATGCTTGAAACCACAATCGAGAGCATTAAGGCTGATCCTTCCCAGGGATCACACTTTTTTCAAAACATCACATCTCTTGGTATCAGCTATATTACTGTATCTGATAAGGGTGAGGATTTTATTGACTATGAGTTTTTTAAATGCCAGACCTGTGAGAATACAACCTCCTATTTAAAACATATAAAATTTGCTGACCCCATAAAAATTCTTGTGGATGGAAAAACATCCCAGGCTGTGTTAATGCCCTATAAAAATGAAGAGCCCGATGATATTATGGATGATATTCCTATTATCGATCCTTGAACACTATATTATTTTGAACGACTTATTTGATACTGCTCGTTAGATTAAGGAAAAAACCATGAAAATTTTAATTGTGGATGATGAAAAAATTTCGCGTAGAATATTAGTCAAAAAACTTGGGGCTGCAGGTGATTGTGTAGATGTGGACAACAGCAAAAAAGCTTTGGAATTATTTAATAAAGGTGTGGAAGCCAAAAAGCCCTTTGATCTGATCTCCCTTGATGTATCAATGCCCAAAATGGATGGCAGGCAGGTACTTAGAGCTATCCGGAAAAAAGAGAAAGAGTTAAAACTTGATAAAAAAAATCGGGTTAAAATTATTATGGTGACTGCCCGTATGAATATGTCCACCATAAAGGAGTGTATCAAACTTGGATGTAATGGATACCTTTCAAAGCCTGTGAGTAAATATCAATTGATGGAAAACCTGGAACGTATGGGTTTTGGCAAATCAAAAGATGATAAAAACTCAGATTCTAAAAAAAATCATGGAACAAAAAGCCAGATCATGGCGCAGATTATCAATAGCTTTTATAAAGGTAAAATCAAACTTCCAATACTGCCCCGGATTGTAAACGAGGTACAGGAATTGATGAAAGGAGATGATCCCTCAATTGAAGATCTTGGTAGAATTGTCAACAAAGATATTCTCATCACCAGCAAACTTATTTCCATAGCAAACTCTTCACTTTACAAAGGCGTTGACAAGGCAAAAGATTTAAATGCTGCCCTGCTAAGATTGGGAATGAAAGCAACCTATGGTTTAATTTCAACCCTTGTTACCAAAGAGTTGTTCAAGTCTGATAATAAAGCTTTAAATAATTTAATGGAAAAATTGTGGATGCACTCTTTTGCCTGTGCATGTTTTGGGAAACGTATAGCAGAGGAATTAAAAAACAAAAATGCCGAAACTATTTTCTTAATGGGTATTGTTCATGATATAGGCAAAATGCTGCTGCTCAAGGCTATTTCTGATATGAAGCCGGAAGAGACTTTTGAGGATGGAGAATTACTCCTGGCCATCCATGAAATCCATACCACATTTGGAGCAGTGGTGCTTAAAAAAATGAAATTTTCACAGGAGTTTATCAAAATATCAGAATTTCACCACTGGAATGATTTTTCCAAAGATGAAAACCAGGCACTGCTTATTATTCATCTCGCAGATTTTCTGGCAGATGGATCAGGATATGATTTTTCTGATTTTAAGGAAGAAGAATCCAATGACCTGGAAGGTCTGGAAAACCTGGAATCACTGAAACAACTGGGAATTAACAAAGACAAAGCCATGAAAATAGTTAAAGAAATTAAACCTGTAATCCAGAATTCTGCCAAAGCATTTTAATTCGGCGCCTAATCGCAAACCTGTATTTGGATAAAACCTTGCCCAGATATAAGGCGCAATAAATTTTGAAACCGGAGTGTACTGTAGTACATGAGACCAACTTAAAATCTGGCAAAATTTTGCAGCAACGAAGTAGATGGGTGAGTTTTTATCCAAATATTAATTGATTAGCTGGCCAGTAAGATAGGTACATGTAATGGACAGGCATTCAAGATCCAGATATTCCTGTGCATCCCCATGATATAAAAACCCTGCCTGTGCAGGCATGAGATCATCTTTGTCGTTAAAATTCATAATAATCGGAATTCTATGCAATGCTTTAAATCTGACACAAAGATCATAGTTTGCTGTTTCCATTATAACACCGCCGAGTTTAAGAGATTGATCTCTTAATTTTTCAATACTGCCTGAAAAAGAAGTCTCAATTATTTTATTTGTATTTGATGTAAATCTTGAAAACAGAGGACCGCTATTTTTAAATTCTCTGAACGTCACTAATCTGCTGGATTTTTCAGGTAATTTTTCAGGACACAATAAAATATACTGACATAGTAAAAATTTGATGGCAAAGGTAATCTCTGCATTATCAATATCATTTATACCATCTTTATCAACCACAATCCTGCGATTAAAAAAATCAAACGTCAAAGAATCATTTTTACAGCGACCGCCAAGGATGCCTGCTATCATTGAGAAATCAATATCCTGAATCCTTGACATACTTTCATCATATTTCTGGTCAAATATCTTTGAGTTATCCATATTGCATCACCTGCTTTTAAGGGCTTCAAATTTTTTAAGCAGAACATCATATTCATCTTCATATTCAAGAAGCTCAAACATTACAGGCGGTTTTGTAGAGTGAGCAGGAAGGCGATCCTTTGTCTCCTTGATCAATGTTTCAAGCTCACTCATCCGTTTTTTTATGTCAGTTAATTCAGACATTTTAATAGTTTACTCCTGCTGCCTTTACAAATTGTGCACTATTGGAATGACACGGTGTTACTCCATAAACCATGCCGCAGGTCGGGCAGGTTGATTCCATATGTTCCATCTGGAAATTATTATCACAATTGCTGCAAAAAATTTCAAGGACCGCTTCAAGGGGGCTTGAATTAAACCCCATCATCCTGATTTTATCCACTATCTGTTTGCCTGATTCATGGGCACCTGAACATCCGTCATGCATAACTCTTACCTCCCTGTCTGTTAAATATTTTTATTGTCTAATCTAATATTTAACAGATAATCAGTATCAGGGAATTGATCTAAATCAAGAAATAGAAACTTTATTTTTTTTTGTAAAATTATAGGGTTCACTCCAGGGTAACACCAGATGCATTAATCCATATTTGGGTTGATTAAGGCTTTCTCTTATCTTTCAAAATCTGGTTTGAAATTACAATCCTCTGGATTTCACTTGTACCTTCATAAATGGTGAAAACCCTTGCATCACGATAGAATCTTTCAACCTCATAATCTTTTGTAAAACCATATCCACCATGCATCTGGATAGCTCTTGCCGTTACTTCATTGACCATTTCAGATGCAAAGAGCTTGGCAATGGAAGCTTCTCTTGTATAGGGTTTTTTCCTGTCTTTTAAAGAGGCTGCTGAAAAAATCAACTGTTTTGCAGCCTCTATTTTTGTTGCCATATCAGCAATCTGGAATCTTATGGCCTGGTGTTTTGAAATGGCAACTCCAAATTGTTTTCTATTTTTCACATATTTAACAGCAGCATCAAAGGCAGCCATTGCAACACCGTATGATTGTGCAGCAATACCTATCCTGCCACTGTCCAGTCCTGACATGGCGATTTTAAAGCCGTCACCCTCTTTACCAAGTATGTTTGCCACAGGAATTTTACAATTTTCCAGGATTAAGTCTGTTGTATCAGAAGCTCGCAGTCCCATTTTATCTTCCATGTGGCCAACTATAAGACCTGGTGTCCCCTTGGGGATCACAAAACAGCTTATACCTTTATGACCCTTGCTTTCGTCTGTTTTAGCAGTTACCAGAGCAACTTTTGAATTCTTGCCGCTTGTAATAAACCGCTTGGTTCCATTAAGAATATAGTGATCTCCATCCCGGATGGCTGTTGTCTCCTGACTCACGGGATCTGATCCTGCATCCGGCTCTGTAAGGCCAAATGCACCAATAATTTCGCCGGAAGCCAAGGGAACAAGAAACTCCTGTTTCTGATCTTCAGTGCCAAATTTATAAAAAGTTTCACAAACAATTGAATTTTGAACAGACATGACAACGGAAGTTGATGCACAGGAGTAGGCAATCTCAGACAATGCCAGCACATAGGAGATTGCATCGGCTGCTTCTCCTCCATACTCTTCGGGAATCATCATTCCCATTAACCCAAGCTCTGCCATCTGTTTGAAATTTTCAGCTGGAAATTCCTTGGTTTTATCCCTTTCAGACGCAGTAGCAGCAATAACTTTGCGTGAAAATTCCCTGACCATATTTTGAATCATTAATTGTTCAGCAGTAAGTTTGAATAACATATAATTTCCCTTTTTTCTCTTTCTGAAAGTCTATGGAGCATACACCACAACAACAAGTTGGGCATCTGTTGTGCCGGGATTTACCAGATCATGTTTAATGCCCGAATTAAAATGTAGAGAATCTCCAGCTTTTAAATTATTGACATTATCTCCCACCTTGACTTCCACATTACCTTTAATCACATAAACAAACTCTTCGCCTTCATGCTGAAACCCCACGCCATCATGGACTTTGCCTGCTTCAACAACAATCTTAAAGGCTTTAAGATGCTTGTTCTCAGCATTTAGAGTCAATGGTGTATATGCGTAGTTATCAGTACGTTTAGTATATGCTTTTGATCTTTTTTTAATGGTATCATCCTGCTCTTTGAGCAGAAAACTTGAATCAATGTGAAGTATTTTTGAAATCTGCAGCAAAGTCCCAACAGATGGTCTTTGATCTCCGCCTTCAATTTTTTTTATAAATTCCTTTGACATTCCTGTCTCATTGGCCATAGTGTCAAGGGTGATTTTTTTATTAAGTCTGGCTTTTCTTATCCTCTTGCCAATTGGTATAATTTGAGTTTTTTTTGCCATTGTATCTCCTATTCAACTACTTCAATCCAGTTTTCACTCTCTCTGGTTCTGCCATATTGAATATCAGTTAATGTATCATAAAATTTCATTGCAATTTCGCCTGGAGTTCCATCACCAATGGAGATGGCTTTATCACCATATCTTATCTCACCCACAGGAGAAATAACTGCAGCAGTTCCTGACCCGAAAACCTCTTTTAATTTACCCTTGTCATGGGCTTTAAAAATTTCATCTATGCTGATTTTTCTTTCAGATATTTTCATCCCCCATTTTTTTGCAAGGCTGATAACAGAATACCTTGTTATACCGGGCAAAATACTACCGGTAAGATTAGGGGTTAAAATTTCATCATCCACAACAAAGAAAATATTCATGGCACCTACCTCTTCTATATATTTTCTTTCAATGGCATCAAGCCAGAGCACCTGGGCATAACCATCTTCCTTTGCTTCTTCCGAGGCAATAAGACTTGCAGCATAGTTTCCGGCAGTTTTAAATTCACCCACACCGCCTTTAACAGCTCTCACATGCTCCTTTGAAACCCAGATTTTTACAGGATTCAAACCTTCAGCATAATATGCACCCACAGAAGAGAGTATGATATAAAATTTATAGGAAAAAGATGCGCGTACTCCCAGGAAGGGGTCTGTTGCAATAATGGTTGGTCTTATGTAAAGAGAAGTTCCAATGGTTTCAGGAATCCATTTCTCTTCAATTTTGATCAATTTTTTTAAGGCATCCATGATAAAATCAACATCAAATTGCGGAATACACATACCTTTTGCAGAGCGGTTCATCCTCTCAAAATTATCTCTAGCCCTGAAAAGCTGAATTTTTTTCTCTGCTGTTTTATATGCTTTTAAGCCTTCAAAGATAGCCTGGCCATAATGAAAAACCATGGCAGCAGGAGAAATAGCAAAATCAGTATAAGGAGTTATCTCAGGGTTATGCCATCCCTTATCCTGGGAATAGTCCATGACAAACATATGGTCGGTAAATACCTGACCAAAGCCAAGATCTGAATCTTCAGGCCGTATTCTCTCAGTTTCAGCCCGGGTAACTTTAATTTCCATTTTTCCTCCATTTTACTATTATATTTATAATTCATTAATTTTATTTTAGTATATGAACAAGTTTTCATCCAAATACGAGTTTTCAGCCAGACACTATTAATTATATTGACTAACACATTATATTTTAGCTACTATATAGGATTATTCCATTAAGACAAAGGAAAAAATTAACATTAAGGTTCAATTTGACTGGGTTGATATAAGATGAAAACAATGAAAGCTCTTGTAAAAGCAAAGCCAAAGCAGGGTTTGTGGCTTCAGGATGTTCCTGTTCCCCATATCAGCCATAATGATGTTTTAATAAAAATTTTAAAAACTGCCATATGTGGAACCGATGTCCATATTTATAACTGGGACCCATGGTCACAAAAGACTATTCCTGTTCCCATGCATGTTGGACATGAATTTGTCGGCATAATTGAGAAAACAGGCTCCCATGTAAAGGATTTTAAAAAAGGAGATCTGGTTTCAGGGGAGGGCCATCTTGTATGTGGTCATTGCAGAAACTGTCTTGCCGGGCGCAGGCATTTATGCATGGATACAAAAGGAGTTGGTGTAAACAGGCCCGGCGCCTTTGCCCAATACCTTGCCATACCAGTTACCAATGTATGGTACTGCAATAAAAATATTCCCTTAGATGTGCTTGCCTGTTTTGATCCCCTTGGCAATGCAACCCATACAGCTCTCTCCTTTGATGTTCTTGGCGAAGATGTCCTGATAACAGGAGCAGGGCCCATAGGATGCATGGCTGCTGCCATTGCAAAACATGCAGGTGCAAGATATGTTGTGGTAACAGATGTCAATCCATACAGGCTTGATCTGGCAAAAAAAGCAGGTGCCACTCTAACCATTGATGTATCAAAACAAAATATTGAACAGGCAAAAAAGACCCTTGGAATGACAGAAGGCTTTGATGTTGCCATGGAGATGTCAGGCAACCCTGCTGCACTAAGGTCAATAATTGATAATATGTGCCATGGCGGAAAAATAGCACTTCTTGGTATCATGCCTGAGAACAGTGCAATTGACTGGAACACTGTTGTATTTAACATGCTCACCATTAAAGGCATTTATGGCAGAGAGATGTATGAAACCTGGTATAAAATGACAAGCATGATTCAGTCAGGACTCGATATCTCCTCTTTAATCACCCATAAATTTCACTACACAGATTTTGAAAAAGGTTTTAAAGCAATGAGATCAGGACAGTCTGGAAAGGTTATTCTTGACTGGGATTAAAATTTATTTAACACTGTAATTATGATTGGAAGCAAGTGAAAATCGCCAAAATTTCTGATTATAGAGAAAACAGTGAATAGAAATATAAAGGAGTTTAATACGTGGAAAGCATTCTTGAAAATAAAAGAGTTCTTGTGGTTGATGATGAGCCAGATATATTGGAAACCCTTGAAGAACTGCTTTTCACCTGCTCTATTGATACTGCTTCCAGCTTTGAACAGGCCATTGAACTGCTCAAAAATAATACCTATGATGTTGCTGTTCTCGATATCATGGGGGTTAAAGGCTACGAAATATTAAAAGCTACAAATAAACTCAATATTCCCTCTTTAATGCTGACAGCCCATGCACTAACCCCGGATAATTTAAAACAGTCCATTGAAAAAGGTGCAGATGCCTATGTACCTAAGGATAAACTTGTTGATATCTCCATGTATGTTGCCGATGTATTAACAGCAAAAAAACAGGGTAAAACAGGCCAGACTGCATGGTTTTCATCTCTTTTACCTGTATTTGACAAACTGTTTGGCAAGGGCTGGAGAAAAACTGACAAAGACTTCTGGGATGACTTTGATAAAAAAAATAATATGAGTAGTTCCACCAATAAGCCATGAAGGAATGTCTAAACAATTCCCTTGGGCATTGAAGGGACTTGCTCTCCTGCAAGGACATATCCTCCATCAAGTCTTAAAA
>JAOZRI010000456.1 GCA_029940235.1 Desulfobacula sp.
TCTTCTGCCATTTCAATGGTTTTTGAATACCAGTATATTGCTTTTTTGTAGGCTGACGGTACATTTTGAATAATAAATCCGATATTTTTTAGCATTGTTAATATACTTATGGGTTTGGTTTTCTGGATAATTTCAAGGTAGATTCTTCCAATAATAAGCCTCTGAAAAGTTAATACACCTCTTCTCTGCTGTCTGATATATCGTTGCTCTATTTCTTTTATGATTCTCAAACCGTGTGGCATTCTGCCTTTGTCAATCAGAATTATACCGTTTATTCCCGCTGCCCAATCATACATAAAATTTATACCATTTTTTTTAAAAAATTTAATTAGCTTATTATTAACGTCTGCGGCTATCTCTATATCCCCAGATATAACATAGGTGAGGGGATGTAATATCTGAAAAGTCATTGTATACTGTGGATCAACAGAAATTTTTACGAGTTGCTCTGATGCACTGATAGCATTTTTAAAATCTCCATATTGTAAGTAACCACAACCTTTAATAAAGTATCCTACAGTAAAACTTCTTATCTGGGAGTATTTATTTCCATACTGAAGAAGTTTTTCCCCAATTTTAAGGCACTTTGAGGCATATCCCATCAAATTATAGTTAAAACCAATACCTGCAAGAGATTTAAAATAGATAAAATGGTCCTGATGAAAATTTTCTCCTATTTTATTGGCAATTTGCCCATATTCAATCCCCTCTTTAAAAAGCCCCAAATCTGCACAAACAAATGAAAGCCACGATGCAGCATAACCAATTACTTTTTTATTATTAATCTGAGTACCAATTTCTATTGCCTTTATTAAGCACTCTCTTGCTTTAACAAAATGTCCAGTCACCCATAAAATATTCCCTTGACAGGCATAAAACATACCAATTAAATTTTTATCATTGATAAGTTCAATTAAATGTTGTTTGGATGAAAAAAGTCTGTCAAAATTTTTATAATCACCACTGTAGTAGTATACCATTGCCCATCTGTTCAAAAGATCAATCATTATCTCATTTGTTTGAACTGTTTTATCAGGCATGGCTTCAAGAAGATCAAAAACCTGCTGAAAATAGTCATGGGATTCATCAAGTGAGTATCTTTTAATGCTTTTATCACCTGATTTTATGAGATAATCAACAGCTTTCAGAGTTGAGCTGCCCTTTAAAAAATGGTGGGCAAGGGTTTCGTAGAATTCAGGCAGTCTGTCATGGAAGATCTGCTCTATGACTGTTCCGATTTTTTCATGGATCACCTTTCGCTGGGCTTTTAAAAGACCATTATAAACAACCTCCTGGGTCAGGGCATGTTTGAATATATATTCAAGATCAGTATTAATCTCTTTTTTACCCTGCTGCTCTGATGCAAGTGATTTTATCAGATCAAGATCTTCAAGGGTTTCAAGGCAGGTGTTGATCTCTTTTTTTGTTTCACTGATCTTATTGATGATTTCATAATAAAATGATCTGCCAATTACTGACGCTTCCTGGAGTATACGCCTTGAGTCTGCTTCAAGGCGGTCAACCCTTGCTGCAATCACACCGTGAATGGAAGAGGATATATCTGATTTTGTGATTTTTCGTACAAGCTGCCACTGCTGTTCATGATCTTTAAGGTGCAAGCTTTCGTTAATTTGCGCACTCTTTTTCATCAACACACTGGATTCAATCAAAGAGTTGATTATCTCTTCCAGATAAAAGGGATTGCCCTGGGTCTTGTTGTCAATAAAGGTTTCAAGATCTTCTGGGATCTGTTTGGTTTTTAAAAGAGACTGCACCATTATCTTTGAATCTGAAGTGCTGAGATCATTGATTCTGATCTCATGGTATTCAAGTTTCATCTGATTGATTTGATCAATTTGAGAATCTGAAAAAATTTTAATCACCGGTCTTGTGATATATAAAAAGAGAACCGGCTCTTCAATTTTAGAGTGAATAAAATGGATCAGTTCAAGAGATGACGGATCTGCCCAGTGAAGATCTTCCATGCAGATTATGGTGGGCTGTACCCTGCCGAGCGCTTTAATAACACTTAATACTGCATCAAATAGTTTTGCCCGAAAAAATTCAGGGCTTACGCTCTCTATTTCAGGATAATCAAGAGAAAAGAGAACTCCAAGCCAGGGTATGACATCCTTACTGTTTTTACACAAAGCTTTAATGTTTTTTTCAATTTTTGCCTTTAAAATTGCAGGAGAGTCACTGTCCTTTAAATTCATGGCATGGGTGAACAGTGTCTTTAAAGGAAAATAGGGAGTATTTTTTGTATATGGATATGTATATCCTTCAAACCACTG
>JAOZRI010000457.1 GCA_029940235.1 Desulfobacula sp.
ACAGAGTGCAAATATTTTTAATCTTGATAAACCCCTTGAACTTAGACTTCCTGTCTCTGTTACAATAAACGCTAAGGTTACAGACTGCACTAACACTGATGTCACAGCAGATATTACAGCCTACAGCATAAGCAAGACAACATCTACACCAAATAGCCTTACTGTAACCGACAGCACAAGCCAGACAGTAACCTTGCCAGATGTTCTTATAGTAAGCCTGAAGGATAAAGACAGTGTCTCGGTTAAAGCAGCGCGCAAAACACCTCTTCCCGGTGTTTTTGTGAAAAGTAAAGAGTTAGTTTTTGACATTGATACAATGCAGCACCAAATGGATTTTGAAGTGCAGTTGCCATTTTTTGAAGAGGGCAATTTGACTGTGGAAGGTACATTTGTAACTGATCCAAAAATTGTTCCGATCCCTGTTTTTGAAGATGGTACCATGTGGTCCAATATTTCAAAGAAAAAGGCTGTCGGGGCAGACGGCACATTCTCTTTTATCAACACACGCTCAATACTGTTTAAAAAATCTCTGATGATTTATGGAGTAATGTACAGTAAAGATGGAAGAGCATTTAAACCAAAAGGCGGGGTATATAAAACTGTATTTAAAAAAGGGAAAGTTCGTAAATTAGGCAATATTGAGTTAGAACCAGTAGATTTTCTTACAATTGGGGCAATGAAGGTAACATCACCTGATGGAAAGGGAAAACCTGTGATGGGAAAATCCATGAAGGCGACAGCTCAAGTTGTAGTAGGAAAATATGAAGGACCGCTTGTAATTGAGTGGAAGCGTATGTCAGATAATAAAACTGAGACACAAACTAAAGACCATGTTACGCAGGGTCAATCTTTTGAGCTCGACATTGTTATGGCGGAAGTCCCAAAAAATATGCGCACCAAAGATGATGTGCTTGAATTATATATTTCAGATGGAATTGACCATGAAGTGAGAAAAACAGTTGCGTTTACATGGGAAACCGGTGATGAATTTCTCAAGCCATTTCAATACACAAGTGTAAAAAAAGGGAAACGGGGCACTAAATTTGTAATAGGTGAAAAAATAACTGTTCAGGGAGCCTGGAAAATAGCCAAAGATAACGGGAAAAAACGTACATTAGTCTATTATGCCGGGGGGTCTGAATTTTTCAGAGAAGATATTATAGTTCCTAAAGGTCAGCGGTTTACCCATTCTACTATCCTTGATACACTGGGTTTGAAAAAGGGTTTGCTGGAAATTAAAGCTGATATGATCAACAGTGAGCACAAACTGATAGCCACTGGTATTGGCAAGATTCATATGGTTGAACCAAAAGATGTTATTATTGCGGCAGGAGCAGGAGCTTCCACAGGCACTGTGGGAAACAGGTCAAAATTTACACAGGGAAATAAGGTTTTTATCACCGGGGTTGTTCAGGCAGCAGAAGGAAAAGACGGTCTTAGAACACTGCATCTCAAATACCGGGGTCGTGTTGTACTTACAGAGCAGTTTGAGATGAAAGGTGATGAAAAACTATCAAGATCATTTCAGATTAATTCTGACAAACTAAGTGCCAAAAATCATGTTTTTGCCCTGGAACTCTATGATGATGAGCCAAAGCGACAGGATCGCGAGATTGTGAGATTAAGACTTGCCAAAAAACAAAAAAATCAGAATGCAGGTAATGGACAGGGCGGTTTGCAGAATGTAGCCTGCACAGGTGATACCGTGAGTATCAAGGTGTGGGATCACAGCAGTCAGGATGGAGACATCATCACCTTGACCCTTGCGGGAAAACCTGTTCTATCCTATTTTAACATGGGCTGGAATAAGAAAGGACATGAAACTATCGGATGCGGAGGATCAGAGCCTTCTGGGCCACCATGTGCTTTTATGAACCTTCCTTTTCCCGCCGGAACTAAAGTTGCAGTGTCGGTTACAGCCCATAACCAAGGGGATGGAGGTCCAAATACAGCAGCATTAAAGGTGGAAGGTGACTGTACACCCGAAGTGCAATATTGGAATTTAAAAACAGGTGAAACAAGCTCTATTTTTATCAGCCGTGTGGAAGCACCCCAGCAGCAGGGCGGCAAAAATGGTTCAACAGGAAAGCCCGAAAATGGCAAACCTGGGAATCAGGCAAGTGGAACCCAGCCTTCAGTGCAATCCTGGCCTTAAATACCTGTTTTCTTATAACGCATGTGAGAATTGAAATCTATGATTTTTTTTCCCCAAGTGTATTGCAGATCTCTACAGCAAGGGCAAAAACAATATCCAAAGGTAAATGAATGCCGATTGTCTTGTCAAACAGTA
>JAOZRI010000458.1 GCA_029940235.1 Desulfobacula sp.
TTCTGTCCCACGACAAACTTGCAGTCTCCGGCATTATTGCAAAGCATGACAGGGATCTTTGTATGTCATGCCTGGCATGTTTAAGGGTTTGTCCCTTTGACTCACCATTTATAGATGAAGATGGCAAAGTAAGTCATAACGAGGTTAAATGCATGGGGTGTGGAATCTGCGCAGGTATCTGTCCGGCAAAAGCCTTTCAGGTAAATAACTTCAGGGATGACCAGATTATTGCAATGATTGATGCAGTAACATGAAAACAGTTGTCAATTTTCAGCACCGGAGTTTTTTTGGAATTTGATGATTTAAAAAATATGAGAGAGTTCATCACCATCATGTAGGGATATGCTGTTACTGACAACTGACAACTGATAACTTTTTTAAGGGAGGTTACAAATAATGGCAGTACAAGCTAAAGCAACAAAGGAGGAAATTTCATCTGTGGAAGCAGCAGGCGAAACTTCTTCTGAATGGGAGCCAAGGATTCTGGCATTTGCCTGTCACTATTGTGCCTTTGCAGCTGCAGACCTTGCAGGTGTAATGAGGCTTTCCTATCCAACAAATGTACAGATAATACGCCTTCCCTGTACAGGAAAATTAGATAATTATCACATTCTAAGGGCATTTGAGAGAGGCATGGACGGTGTCTTTGTTGCAGGCTGACTGGAGGGTCAATGTCATTTCCTGGAAGGAAATACCAAGGCAAAAAACAGAATTAATTATGTCAAGACAATGGTATCCAAAGTAAATATAGAACCAGACAGAATTGAGATGTTCAACCTGTCTGCGGCAATGGGTTCAAGATGGGCTGAAATATGTACTGAGTTTACGGCAAAAATCAAAGAACTTGGTCCTTCTCCCATTTGGATAGCAGACCAGAAAAAAAGGAGTGGAAAATAATGATTGTAGCTGAACAAAAACCATTTGAAGAGATATGGGGCATGATAAAAGATTATAAAAAAGTTCTTGTATTTGGCTGCAATACCTGTGTTGCTGTCTGTCATGCAGGCGGAAACAAGGAGGCAGAAAGTCTCGGCTCCATGCTGCGGATGCAGGCAAAGCAGGAAGGTGTTGAGATTGAAATAAAAGATTCAGGGATAGAGAGGCAGTGCGAGCATGAATTTTTTGACTCTGCTTTAAAAACTCTTGAATGGCCTGACCTTGTTCTCTCCCTTGGATGCGGTGTCGGAGTACAGTTTATGGCGGCAAAATTTTCAGATAAGCCAATATTTCCAGGGCTGAATACCACATTTATGGGTGCTGTTGAAGAGGCCGGAATTTTTACAGAAAAATGCCAGGGGTGTGGTAAATGTGTACTTGCTGAAACAGGAGGCATTTGTCCTATTTCACGATGTGCCAAAAGAGTTATGAATGGTCCATGTGGCGGTTCCACGAAAGGCAAATGTGAAATAAGCAAGGATCTTGACTGTGCATGGCAGCTCATTATAGATCGAATGGAAATACTTGGCACACTTGATAAATATGAGGAGATTACACCAATTAAAGATTGGTCCAGTGAAAGATCAGGCGGGCCAAGAACTATTGTCAGGGAGGATTTACAGGTATGAGTGCAAAAACACCAAGTAAACTTGAAAAAATTCTTGAGGCAGGGCACCTTGCAGTAACATCAGAGTGCGGCCCTCCGCGTGGCAGCGACCCAACAGCTATCGTTGAAAAAGGTCAATTAATAAAAGACTATGTTGATGCCATTAATATCACTGACAATCAAACATCCATGACACGCATGTGCTCTCTGGCTGCCTGCATACAATTAAAGCAGATAGGCCTTGAACCGGTTCTTCAAATGGTGACCCGGGACAGGAACAGAATTGCCATTCAAAGTGATATCCTTGGCGCTGCATCATTTGATATTAACAATATGCTCTGTCTCTCAGGAGATCACCAGAGTTTCGGTGACTGTGCCCAGGGGCAGAATGTCCATGATATTGACTCAATGCAGCTTATTCAGACTGTAAGATATATGAGAGATGAGGGAAAATTTCTTGGCGGTGACGACATCAAACGACCCCCAAAGATGTTTGTTGGAGCAGCTGCAAACCCCTTTGCAGATCCCTTTGATATAAGGGTTCCAAGGCTTGCAAAAAAAATAGCGGCCGGAGCAGAATTTATCCAGACCCAGTGTATCTATAATCTTGATAAATTCAAAGAGTGGATGAAAAGAGCAGGAGACAAAGGACTGTTGGACAAAGTTTATATCTTAGCTGGTTTAACCCCCATGAAATCAGCTGGTATGGCAAAATATATGAAAAACAGAGTACCTGGCATGGATGT
>JAOZRI010000459.1 GCA_029940235.1 Desulfobacula sp.
CTTGATCTCCAATCATGATCAAAATTACTTTTTAATATAATAAACACTCCATTTCTGGTATGGCATATTATAAATAGATTGTTCTGCATTTATAATGAACTTGATCCTGATTTGGATGTGGTGTATAAATACAGGTTACAAGGTTGGTTTTAAAAACCTCATAACATAACTATACTGCAAGTTTTAAAAGGAAAATCTATTATATGGACAAGGTGATTGATACAAATAAAATTCAGATAGGAGTTGTGGGTGGAGGTAGCTGGGGCACAGCTCTTGCTAAATTGCTTGCTGATAAAGGATTTATTCTGGATTTGCGGGTCTTTGAATCTGAAGTAAAAGAACAAATTGAGAAACAGAGAGAAAATAAAATTTTTCTTCCAAAAATAAAATTGCCGGAAAATATTATTCCATCCAATGATCTTGGAAAGGTTGTCAGCAAAAAAGATCTTGTCCTTGTGGTTGTCCCATCCCACTGTATGCGTGATGTTGCAGCCAGGATGAAAGAGTTTGTCAGCCCTGAAACGATTATTGTAACAGCATCCAAGGGAATTGAGAATAAGACCCATCTGACCATGACCCAGATCCTTGCTGAAAAAATAGATTTTTTACCCAAAGATAACTTTGCTGTTCTTTCAGGGCCAAGTTTTGCAAAAGAGGTTGCCAATAAAGTTCCAACTGTTGTGGCTGTAGCATCAATCAGTCGGGAGACAGCTGAGTATGTCCAGAAAATATTTTCCTGCCCCACTTTTAGAGTTTACGTCAATGATGATCCAATAGGTACCCAGCTTGGAGGTGCCATGAAAAATGTTCTGGCCATTGCTGCCGGAATTTGTGATGGTATGCAAATGGGTCTTAATCCAAGGGCAGCACTGATTACCAGAGGCCTTACAGAGATGAACCGCCTTGGAAAAAAACTTGGGGCTGACCCTTTGACCCTTTTGGGACTTGCAGGGGTAGGGGACCTTTTGTTGACATGTACTGGAGCTTTAAGCCGTAATTATACAGTTGGCTGGCAAATTGGTGAAGGGAAAAAATTAAATAAGATTATTTCAGAAATGAGAATGGTTGCAGAGGGTGTAAAAACAACAAGATCTGTATATAATTTATCAAAAAAACTTGGGGTTGATCTTCCTATCTGCAATGAAGTCTATAGAGTTCTTTTTGAAGATGCTCCTGTTAAAGAAACGGTTGACCGTCTTATGACCCGCTCTTTAAAACATGAGCTTGACGGCGTTCTGGATCAATAACCTTGGTTTTTGCCTGTGCATTTCAAGGCAACCCGGGGCAGATATTCCCAGGCCGCCTTGAAAATCTTATTTAAATTCAGATTTTAATAGTCACAGATTGACTGGTCAACACTTTGAGGTACTCCTTCATGGGGTGTCCATTTGTTTGACCCAAAGGAGTCTTCCCTTCTCATGTTCTTAAGGATTTCAATACTTGTTTTATAGCCTTTATACATCCTGCACATATCCATTGCCATGCCGCATATCAAAGCAACTGACTGGACCATGGAGATATCATTAAAGGAAAATTCCCACGGTTTTTCAGTATAAATACGTAGTGCACCAATAATTTTATCATGGCTGATAATGGGAACACCGAGCAGAGAAGCAATACCCTCTTTTTTTGCCTCGTCAGGATATTTAATCCTTGGATCATCCATAATATCATAGATGGCAATGGGAACAGCATCCTTTGCTTCCCTTATGGTCTGCATAAAATAAATGGGTCCCTTGTTCAGGTAGTTGGAACTTAATCCTGATGATGCCACAAGACCAAGTTCACCAGTACCTCTGTCCACTAAAAATACAGAACATCCCTTGGCACTAAAGGCTGTTTTGACGCCCTCTGCTGTGATAAGGGCTACCTCTTCTGGATCTTTGCATTGAGAAATAGCACTTGTTAAGCGGATCATCATGTCATAATAAATGGTGTGATTTTCCATGAATGCCTCCCTTTTCTTATGATTATAAGATAGCACCTTACAGGCAGTTACAAAACGCTAATCTGTTTTTTGCCCTGAACTTGAAGGGTCCTCATTGTGCAACAACCTGTAACCTAAATTAATTAAAGGTGCCTGTAAAACAAAATCAGGGTTTGCAAAAGAGATGTGAACACAAAAGAGTATGAACTAAATTAAGACAGTTCAATCAAATATGAGTAGATATATTATAGGAACATATTATACCAATTAAATGAATCAGTCAAAGACTTTTAACATTTAATTATAAGTCAAAAAAAGCGCATAGTTCTACCCGGTTTTAATAAGATTCAATAATTA
>JAOZRI010000087.1:0-1485 GCA_029940235.1 Desulfobacula sp.
GGGCATATTTTGATATCCAGTGATGGCGGCACCACATGGGAACAGATGGATGTTCCCAGCCGCACCACACTTACGGGTATCTATTTTCACAACAGAAACCTGGGGTTTGCAGTCAGCTATTATCAGGAGATTTTACGCACAAAAGATGGTGGGAAAACCTGGAAAATAGTCCATGCCAAAACAGACGACGAACGTCCGCTTCTTGATATATATTTTAAAGATGCAAATACCGGTTTTGCCATTGGTGCCTATGGTTTATTCCTCGTAACTGAAGATGGCGGTGACACCTGGCGGTCCGGGAAACTGAATATTACCAAATCCTTTACTGAGGAGGAAGGTATCTCTGATGAAGAAGCTGCTCTTATGGGTGCTTTTGGTTTTGATGATGAAGAAGCTGCAGATTTTAAAGATGAAGAAGAAGCATATGTTGAGGAGGTTTGTTTGAACAAAATAACCCAAAGTGCAACAGGACAGATCTATATTGCAGCTGAAATGGGCACAATCTATCGTTCAAATGACAACGGGCAAAGCTGGGTTTCGCTGGCTTCTCCATACCATGGATCTTTTTTGGGTCTCCTTGCCCTTGACAACGACTCGCTGCTTTTTTTTGGATTGCGCGGTCATCTTTTCCGGACAGACAATGGCGGTGATACCTGGCAGGAGATTGAAACCGGGACTAGTTCCACCCTCATTGGCGGCACCCGTCTTGCTGACGGCAGAATTATTATCACCGGCCTGAGAGGTGCAGTATTGGTAAGTCGGGATGGGGGCAATAGTTTTACATCTTATATACATCCCAGTCGAGAAGATATCATGACATCTGTTTCACCTGATGGCAAGGCCGTGCTCTTAATTGGTCAGTTCGGGGTGAAAAAGCTTCAGATCAATGGTCTCTCCATCAATCATTAACGCTTATCTCGGGAACGAGAAATGGGAGAATTAATCTCATGATTTCATTTTTAGAAAATTTTATCTTCCGGCACCGCAGCTTGATTCTGGTGTTTTTTACAGTCATTACCGTTATTTTGGGCTACTCATCATCAAAACTCTATATTGATGCTGGTTTTTCAAAGCTCCTCCCCTTGGAACATGAGTACATGAAAACGTATCTCGACCATAAGGAGAGTTTTGGTGGCGGGAACCGAATCATCATTGCACTGGTGGCAAAAGGTGGAGATATTTACACACCAGAGTTCTTTTCTACGCTCAAGAGCGCCACTGATGAGATTTTCTTTCTGCCAGGCGTGGAGAGAAGTAAAGTAAAATCTCTCTTTACAGCCAATGTCCGTTTTGTCGAAGTCACCGAGGATGGGATTAATGCGGGTAATGTGATTCCTGCAAATTTTCAGCCTACACCCCAGGGGCTGGATCAGGTACGGCAGAATGTGCTGAAATCAGGTGTTGTGGGTCGCCTGGTGGCCAATGATTTTTCCGGAGCTATTATTAGTGCTGGTCTGTTTGACATGGATCCGAATACCGGCAAGA
>JAOZRI010000087.1:1495-7601 GCA_029940235.1 Desulfobacula sp.
TCTCAATTATCTTAAGGTTTCCAAGGATCTGGAAAAAAAAGTCAGAGCAAAATTTCAAACTGAGAACATTGACGTTCACATCATCGGGTTTGCAAAAGTCATCGGTGACATGGCACAAGGCGCCAAACGAGTAGTCATTTTTTTCGGAATCGCATTTTTGATTACAGCCCTGATGGTTTATCTATACAGTATGTCCTTCTGGCGAACAGCCGCGGTGCTATGTTCTGCAACAATTGCTGTGATTTGGCAGTTAGGTCTGTTGCCGATACTGGGATTTGGTATTGATCCCATGGGTATTTTAGTGCCTTTTCTTATTTTTGCCATTGCCGTGAGCCATGCTGTTCAAATGGTCAGTGCAACAGGCTCTGAACTCTACAAGGGTGCCAGGCCGCAGGAAGCTGCCCGTATCAGTTTTCGTCGCCTGCTGGTGCCATGTATCACCGCCCTGATTACCGATACCATTGGTTTTTTTACGATTTATCTGATACCGGTTCGAATTATTCAGGAGGTTGCACTGACCGCAAGCATAGGTGTTGCTGTGATTATTGTTGTTAACGGTTTACTGCTGCCGGTACTTATTTCATTTCCCCGGGCAAGTGAGAAATACCGGCGCAAGCTTCATCGACGTGCTGAACGTCTCGCATCTGTCTGGAGGTCTCTGTCGCGCTGTACCGAGCGAAAGATGGCTGTCATCATCATTATGGTGGTGGTGTGTCTGACTATTTTCGGTGCATGGAAAGGGGCAGGAGTTAAAATCGGAGATCTTCATCAGGGCGTACCCGAGTTCCGTCCAGATTCACGCTACAACCTTGATTCAGCAGCAATAACTGATCGATTCTCCATTGGTGTTGACTCCATATCAGTGATTGCCGAGACCGTGGCATTCGGCTGCCTTGACTATGAAGCAATGAACAGTATTGACCAGTTTGCCTGGCACATGCAGAATGTTGAAGGTGTGGTGTCTGTGGCCACACTTCCTTATATTGCCAAAATGATGAACTCCCGCTGGCACGAAGGGAATCCAAAATGGAAGGAGCTGCCCAGAGGTCGTGTGGAAATTATGACAGCTACCTCAAGTGTTCGAATGAAATCCGGCATGCTGAATAAAGACTGCAGTGTCATGCCGGTGAAAATGTTTACAAGTGATCATACGGCAGAGACCATCAACCGCATCACATCTGCGGTAAAAAAATACATAGCAGCAAACCCGTCAGAAAAGGTAAAGTTCAGGCTGGCCACGGGCAACGTCGGTATCATGGCGGCAACAAATGAAGAAGTGCAGGCCCGTCAGTTCCCGATTCTTTTTTGTGTATTCGGTGCAGTCATACTTTTTTGTCTGATTGCCTTTCGTTCCGTTCGAGCAGTACTGATCATCTTGCTGCCGCTGGGGCTTGTATCACTTCTGGCCTATGCACTGATGAATTATCTTGAAATAGGACTGAAAGTAAACACTTTGCCGGTGGTGGCGCTGGGTGTCGGGGTCGGTGTGGACTATAGTATTTATATCTATGGTCAACTTCGCAGTCTCATGCAGGAGGGTAAGCCGCTTCGTGAGGCTTATGAACTTACATTGAATATTACCGGTAGTGCTGTTATGCTTACCGGGATCACACTGGCCATTGCAGTGGGCACGTGGATCTTTTCACCCCTTCAGTTTCAGGCGGACATGGGCATTTTATTGACTTTTCTGTTTCTCATGAACATGATCGGCGCGGTAATTGTATTGCCTGCTCTGGCTTTCTGGCTTCTAAAAAAAGAAAACTCCAAGAACAGTTTGAATGTCTAATGATGAAAAATTGCAAAGGATTATTGTAATGAAACAGTTTTGTTTAAACAAAAGACAAAAAATAATTCAGAAAAAAGCTATCAGGATACTGTCCATGAAGCTTATAATTACCTTGATTCTCTCCAGCATTGCGTTTATCTTTTTTTCCAGTATTGTCCAGGCGGAAATTAAAAAGCCAAACATTGTTTTTATCCTGTCTGATGATCATCGCTGGAACCATATGGGGTTTATGGATCATCCCTGGATTCAGACACCGAATATGGACCGGATGGCAAAAGAGGGGATGGTGTTTAACAATGCTTTTTGCACAACCTCTTTATGCAGCCCTTCCCGAGCAAGTTTTGTTACCGGTCAATATGCCCATAAGCACGGCGTAAAAAATAATATTACCCCCTGGAATAATAAAAATGTTACAGTGCTCGAACTGTTGAAAAAAGGCGGGTATAAAACCGCTTTTATCGGCAAGTGGCATATGCCGGGTCACTTCCCGAAACTGAGAGGTGTTGATCGCTTCATCTCCTTTACCGCCAAGACCGGGCAGGGGCAATATTTTGACTGCCCGTTAATCATTGATGGTGTTGAAACCCAGAGAAAAGGGAAATACATAGGAGAAGACCTGACAGATTTTGCCATTGAGTTTATCAATAAAGAAAAGGACAATCCTTTTTGCCTTTATCTTGCCCATAAGGCACCCCATGGCCCGTTTAAACCGCCACCTGAGCTTAAAGATTTTTATGAGGATAAAAATATCGACCATTTACCCAAGTGGGCGCATCGCTACGCTGGTATGTGCGATGGTGAAATTTATGGTGGTGTTTTATGGAATGCAGAAGCCCAGTACAAGAGATACTGCAGCCTGATCACCTCCCTGGACCAGCAGGTGGGAAGAGTTATTGATGAACTGGATCGGCTGGGGATCGCAGAAAACACGATTGTAATTTATTCAACAGATAATGGATTCTTTTTTGGTGACAAGGGGCATTTTGATAAACGCTGGGCTTATGAAGCATCCTTGCGGATTCCATTTATTGTGAAATATCCTGCTGGTATCAAAGATCCTGGAAACCAGTCCGAAAAGATGGTCCTCAATGTAGATCTTGCTCCAACCCTTTTGGACCTGGCAGGGATTTCAGTTCCAGACTATATGGATGGCAAAAGCATTCTGCCGATTATAGAGGGCCAATCAGTTACCTTGAGAGATAATTTCCATTATGAATTCTTTAAAGATTTCCCGCCATATACGGTTCCCGGGATTGATGCGGTCAGGACAGGTGAGTTTCTCTATATTGAATACAATGAATCCCGTATGAAGCCGGAGCTTTACAATATCTTGAAAGATCCTGAAAACATCAATAATTTGATGGAAACACCCGAAGGCGCAAAGGTACTTCCCGGCCTGGAAATACAGTTAGAGGAGTATAAACGGAGGAAGTCTCATGGATAATACAGGAAGCCTTACCGGTGTTTCAAAAAAAACTGTATTCTGCCTTTTTATCCCGGCTGGTATTGTTTTATGTTTCTGGATCATTTTGAATCTTGCTTATAATCTTATCGGAACGATTGATGATGTCTCCTTGTATCGAACTTTGGCAGCGTCTATTTGTGCTTTGCTTTTTGCTATCAATGGTTTTGGCAGCCTTTTGATATATCCTATCATGTATTTTAACGGCGCCTCGTTTAAATTTCGGGTACTGGGTGCATATATTGTTCCCCTGGCATGGTGTTTAAAGGAATTTTACCGGGTCACCTCCGGTGTCACCTTTTTGGAAGGGCTGTTTTTTACTTTTTTTACCTCGATCCAGTTATGGCTGCTTATGGGGCAGGTCGGATTAATCGGTATAAGTGAGCTTATGTGTAGGGCAATCGTGAAACGCAAAAACCCATTCATCAAAATTGTGACTCCGGGACCAATCATTGCGATACTCATCTCATTGGCAGCGACTTATTTTATAGTCCTCTGGCATGGTGGACTCAATTTTCACCTGATGATTAAAATGATTTATGTGAAGCTGTTTTTATGATTAACATTTTTAAATAAAATATTTCAAGAGGTTACCATGAAGTATAAAATTAGATTGATATTGATATTATTGCTTCTCGTTTATTTTCTCCCGGCGTGTGCCAAAGTTAAGATATTGACGGCACGGCTATTGATAACTGAGTCGACTCCAAAAACATACCCTTTGCCGGAAAAAACAACATGGAAGCCTAAAGGAATCAGGAGTTTTTCAACCAACAGTAACATCAACAGCCGTCCAGTGACTTTTGGGCGGGCAATGCATACAGACCTGCGCGGATCAGATGAAATTGCCACGGTGATATCACCGGCAATAAAAGCTGATTGGACAGCTGAGCAAAACTTCTTTGTGCCCGAAGGTCCTGTCTTTGACAGCCAGGGTAATATCTATTTCTGCCCGGTTTTCCCGCCGGAAGATCTGATCATGATCTCTATTGAACCGGAAAAGGGAAAACGCAGGTGGGTTCTGCCTGGTTTTAGTGCCGGAGCTGGAACGCCGATGATTCTTACTGATCCTAAAACCGGCAAAGACTTGATATATGTCGGCACTTATGACAGGGCTGTCGCTGCCAAAATCGATGGGACCATACTTTGGGATGTTCCCACTGGATTGCCCAAACTTCAACCAGGATTACTAAAGGCGAATCAGCACAATTTCGGTTTAAACTACCATCCGCAAACCGATTCTCTGATTGCCGCGTTGGGAGACGGCCATATTTATGTTTTGGATCGGAAAACCGGGAAGCAGCGGTTGTCACAACCTTTTATGATGCCGGGTGGCCGGACGGCCGTAACCAATTTTTCATTGCCAAAAAAAATTGCTGCAAAGGCAAATAAGGATATCGCCCATATGGTCGGTGATACTGGTGGCAGCATTGACCCGATTAGCTCAGTCCTTCATGTTGCCGCAGGAGAGCTGCAGAAAAATACCAACTTTTTTTCCGTGGACAGTAACAGCGGTCGTATTTGGATTGCCGCCACCCTACCCGACGAAGAAGATGGGAAAAAAGATGGGTGGGCTGACTTTGCAGCCTTATATGGTCTGGATCTGGTTCAGAAGGGCGACAGCTTTGAGTTGGAAGTCAAGGTGATCTCTAAAGTTCCCGGGGGCACAGCTTCAACACCGGCAATCAGTGCAGATGGAAAAAGGGTTTACATTGCCGATGCCTTTAATTCTGTTTATGCTGTTAATGCTGCTACAGGGGACAAGATCTGGTCTATCAACGTTGAAGCAAAAGTGGCAGGATCACTTGTGGTTTCAGCAGATAACGGAGAGATCTTTGCAAACACGCGAACAAAAATCAAGAAGATTCTTGATCGAGGAGATTATGCTGAACTGGCATGGACCGCTAACCTGAATATGTATGATACAGGCAATTTTCAGGAAAACATTAAAGCCTTAGGCGCTGAAGTGGGTGCCAATGGTATCGCTTTCACCGGTGCTGCAGGTGTTGTATTGGGTAAACAGAAATTTCCACTGAGACTGGGCGCAGGGTTGATCGATAGAGAGACAGGAGAGGTTGTCTATTTTGCAGACGGCGCGGAAGATTCTGTTTCATCCATGGTGACGGGCCCGGATGGCGGCATTTACGTGGGTAACTCTCCCCTTAGAAGGGTCCTGGGACGAGCTGTTTTAGGAAACTCAAAAAGCCCCAGGCCCGTTGTCGGTGGCATAACAAAGTTCAAACCGATTCACCAGCATCTTATCATAAGAGATGCTCTCTGGGCCGCGGCCAATAGAGCTGTAAACACGGCTGGTTTTGCCACTTCGCATGTTGGGGCTGCCCGTGAGGATATTTATCAGATAGAACAGCTTATGGCTCAGTGCTATCGTGTGGCACCAAAGGCTATGCAGGAAGGTTCCCTGGCAGAAGGGCAATGGAGGATGATAAAACAGGTGATTGATCGTGTTGTTGAAGATATAAAACCAGAAGAGGCAGCACTGACCAAAGTGGCTGAAAGCCTGTTACAGGCTGTGGAGATTCTGGATAAATAAAGAAAAAGGTGAAAAGATGAGAAAAAATATCATACACAAATTTTTCAAAGGTATCTGGATTGGAATGTGTTTAACTGTGCTGCTTGTAGCTGGATGTGTCACGCAATCGGGTGGAAAATATCCTGATCAGAGTTTGATAACAGAAAAGCAAAAACAGACAATCAAAGCAAATAAGAATAAAAATCCCAATGTGCTTGTGGTTCTGCTCGATGATACGGGATATTCCGATTTTGGAGCGTATGGATCGGAAATAGACACCCCTAATATTGACAGCCTTGCGAGAAATGGTTTGCGCTACAATAATTTT
>JAOZRI010000087.1:7611-8526 GCA_029940235.1 Desulfobacula sp.
TGGTCCCCGTTTCCCGGCATTCAGAGGGCGTATTGATCCGGCGGCAGCGACAGTGGCCAGAGTTCTTCAGAATGCAGGGTATGGTACTTATGCGCTTGGTAAATGGCACCTTGCACCACCGTCTCATGTGGGTCCTGCCGGACCTTTTGAAAACTGGCCACTGGGAAAAGGCTTTGACCGTTTCTACGGCTTTATGCCCGGTTCTACAGATCAGTTTGCGCCTGAGTTAATACAAGACAACAAGGTGGTTGAGCGGGTTTATAGCAGGGACTACAACTTGACCCGGGATCTGGTGGATAATGCGATTACAATGCTTCGCACACACCAGTCTTATGCCGGGACTCATGGCAAAGACCGCCCGTTTTTTATGTATATTGGCACACCGGGTATGCACGCCCCGCACCAGGCACCACAGCAATATTTAGATAAATACCGCGGCCGATATGATGAGGGATGGGATGTGATGCGGGCAAAGCGGTTTGCACGCCAGAAAGAGATGGGGCTGATTCCCCAGAATGCAAAACTTCCTGAAAATGATAAACGGATTCAAGCGTGGAAATCATTAGACAGCAATCAGAAGAAAGCGTATGCACGTTTGCAGGAAGTGTATGCAGGCTTTCTTGATCAAACAGATGTTGAACTGGGTCGCCTGTTTAATGAGTTGAAAACCCTGGGTGAACTTGACAATACTATTATTGTCGTGATGTCGGATAACGGCGGCAGCCAGGAAGGGAGCATCAACGGTTGCGTGAATCATTCCGCATATTATGCTGGTCAGGCTGAGTCTGTACTGGATATTTTGGCACGGCTGGATGATATTGGAGGACCTAACTCCGGACCTAACTATCCCATTGGCTGGTCCCAGGTAAGCAACACGCCGTTTCCTTACTTTAAGCAGGACACCTATGGCGGCGG
>JAOZRI010000088.1 GCA_029940235.1 Desulfobacula sp.
AAAATTATTTTAATAATAATTGTAGCAAAAACCAAAATGTCAAGATATGTCATGGTAATTTAGGGAACTTTCAAATCAGTTTTTCCGGGCATAAGCCGCAGTGAGCTAATTAATTTTTAATGGAATAATGACTTTATTGCTGCTGAATTAATTATTCTAATCTTTTAAAATGTATTTTTTTATCTATCTCAATAATTGATTTGGTTGTAAAGTAGCGGTTCAAATCCAATAAAAAAGGTGGTATGATAAGAAGGTTTGGAACAGGCATGAACAAAGTTGGTTACAGATGATGTTAAGATTTATGAAAAAGGGAAGTAAAAATGACTATATGCTCTGAAGGAAATGTTCTAAAAGAGTTGCTCCAATTATTAAAGCTTGAAAAGATCGAAGAAAATATCTTCCGTGGACAAAGCCAGGATCTCGGGTTTGGTAATGTCTTTGGCGGCCAGGTTGTGGGACAGGCGTTATCTGCTGCTTCCGAGACAGTGTCCCTTGACTTCCATGCCCACAGCCTCCATGGATATTTCATGCTGGCAGGGGATGCCACAAAACCCATTGCCTATACTGTGGACTGCATCCGTGACGGGAAAAGTTTTGTCACCCGCCGGGTTGTGGCAGTGCAGAATGGTCGTGCTATTTTTTCCATGGCTGCCTCTTTTCACAGGCAGGAGCAAGGATCTGAGCACCAGGACTTGATGCCTGAAGTTGATGGACCTGAAGGCATAGAGTCTGAAGTTGAAATGGTCAGACGTATTTCCGATAAAATCCCCAAGCCAATTCTTGAAAAACTATTGTGCAAAAAACCCATTGAAATAAGGGTTGTCAATCCAATGAATGCCTTTAATCCCAAAATTATGCCGCCGGAAAAATATGTCTGGTTCAGGGCCATTGATAAAATCCCGGATGATGTGGCAGCCCATCGATATATGCTTGCTTATGCTTCGGATTTTCATCTTGTTGGTACATCTCTCTATCCCCATGGTAAAACCTTCTGGTCTCCGGACATGCAGGTGGCAAGTTTAGACCATTCCATATGGTTTCATGGAGATATTAAAATGGATGACTGGCTTCTTTATGTAATGAAAAGTCCCTGGGCAGGCAAAGCAAGGGGCCTGAACATTGGTTCCATCTATACAAGAGACGGTAAATTAATTGCCAGCGTTGCACAGGAAGGATTAATGCGAGTCAGAAAAAAATAAATCTATATTCTGAAACAGCCTGTTTGAGAAATCAAAATATTGAATTTTTCCATCATACCTGTTATTAAAAGGTTTAAAATTTTAAGGAAATACAAACAGATGCATTATGAAGGTATGATGATAAGACCTCCAAGTGAAGCCAATAGTATTCTATTACAGGTAACTCTTGGATGTTCCCATAATAAATGTACTTTTTGCGGTACATTCAGGGAGAAACGCTTTAATATAAAAAAAGATGACGTCATCTTTGAAGATATTGAATTTGCAAGAGAGTACTGCACAAGGCAGAACCGGCTTTTTATCTGTGATGGTGATGCCATGATTGTTCCCCAGAAAAGGCTGGTAAAAATTTTAAAGAGAATTAAGGATCGGCTTCCCTGGGTGAAAAGAGTGGGACTCTATGCCAATACAAAAGGGATTGGCATGAAAACCGATGATCAGTTAAAAGAGCTTAATAAACTTGGTGTTACTCTTGTTTATATGGGTCTTGAATCCGGGGACGACCAGATTTTAAAAGATATTCGCAAGGGTGCAAATTCTGCAAAAATGATTAAAATGGGAAAACGTATCAAAAAAGCAGGTATGCAGTTATCTGTCACTGTTCTTGTGGGTCTTGGAGAAAAACTTAAGTCCAGGCAGCATGCCCAGGAAACAGGAAGAGTTCTGTCTGCCATTGATCCTGATTTTGTGGGGGCATTAAGCTTGATGCTCGTACCGGGTACTGAGCTCAATGATCAATATGAAAAAGGTGACTTTGAACTGCTCAGCCCAGAAGAGATGCTTGAAGAACTTGGTTTGATGATCTCTTCAACCAATCTTACCAATGGGCTTTTCCATGCAAATCATGCATCAAATTATCTTCCAATAAGAGCAAAACTACCCCAAGAAAAAGAGAAAACACTTGAACTTATATCACAGGCACTTAAGGGAAAGGTAGAGCTTAAACCCGAATTCATGAGAGCTTTATAATTGCACAAAATAAAGAGAAAATTACATGTCAAATTTAGCATATAAAATTTTATTAAATATTGCATATAAATAATAATTATTAATGATACAGGAGAGATAACAATGGCCCAGACAGATCTTGATCAATTAAGCGTAAGCACAATCAGAACCCTCTGCATAGATGCGGTTCAAAAGGCAAATTCCGGACATCCCGGTGCACCCATGGGCTTAGCTCCTGCTGCATATGTTTTATTCAAACACTTTTTAAAACATAACCCAAAAAACCCTGCATGGATTGACAGGGACCGCTTTGTTCTTTCCGGCGGGCATGTCTCTTCTCTGCTTTACAGCCTGCTCTATCTATTTGGTTATGGTCTTGAACTTGATGATTTAAAAAATTTCAGACAGTGGGGATCAAAAACCCCGGGGCATCCAGAATATGGAGAGACTCCAGGTGTTGAAACCACAACGGGTCCCTTGGGTCAGGGAATTGCCAATGCCGTGGGTATGGCCATTGCAGAACGTCATCTTGCAGCAAAATTTAATCTGGAAGAAGAGGCAATTATTGACCATCATACCTATGTTGTGTGTGGTGACGGGGATTTAATGGAAGGTGTTGGAATGGAGGCAATTTCTCTTGCAGGACATCTGGGCTTAGGAAAATTGATCATGCTATATGATGACAACTCCATTACCATTGAAGGTTCCACTGCCATTGCATTTACAGAAAATGTAAAGACAAAATTTGAAAGCCAGGACTGGCATGTTGTTACAGTACAGGATGGTAATGATCTGGAAGAGATAGAAAAAGCCATACAGTCAGGCAAAGATGCTGTTGCACGCCCCACACTTGTACAGATCAAGACCCATATTGCCTATGGCAGCCCCAATAAGCAGGATTCTTCAGATGCCCATGGAGCACCCCTTGGAGCTGACGAGATTAAACTTGTTAAGAAATTTTATGGTGTGCCTGAAGATAAAGATTTTTTTGTGCCTGAAGAGGTTCTTGAAAATTGCAGAAAGGCTTTAAATTTTGGCAAAGGGTTTGAACAGAACTGGCAGACAGTTTTTGATTCCTATAAAACTAATAACTCGAAACAAGCCGAACTGTTTGTTGATGCCATTTCAGGCTTTCTCACTCAAAACTGGGATGCAGACATCCCTGAATTTAAAGTTGAAGATGCTCCTGTGGCAACACGGGCTGCTTCGGGTCAGGTCTTAAATGCCATTGCCGAGAATCTGCCTGCATTAATGGGTGGTTCTGCTGATCTTGCACCCTCAAATAAAACATATCTTAACTGCTCAACAGTATTTCAAAAAGACTCCTGTGAAGGAAGAAATATCAGATTTGGTGTGCGCGAACATGCCATGGGCGCCATCATGTCAGGAATGTACCTTCATTCAGGTATCAGACCCTACGGAGGAACTTTTCTTGTATTTGCCGACTATATGCGTTCTGCCATTCGCATGGCCTCTTTAATGAAACTGCCTTTGATTTATGTATTTACCCATGACAGTGTTGCAGTGGGTGAAGATGGACCCACACATCAGCCTGTTGAGCATGTGGCATCCCTGCGAGCCATTCCAGGGCTTAATGTTGTAAGACCTGCCGATGCCAATGAGACAGCCTCTGCCTGGAAACAGGCCTTGAAAACAGTTGATTCACCAACTGCTTTGATATTAAGCCGCCAGAAACTGCCAACCCTTGATGTGTCACAACGGGAGGGTGAGTTTGAATATGGTGCCTATACTGTCAAAAAACAGAAAAACCCTGATATGATTCTCATCGGTACAGGATCTGAAGTTCATATATGTGTTGAGGCCGCTAAAATTCTTGAAAAAGACCATAATATCAAGGCATCGGTTGTCTCCATGCCTTCCTGGGAACTATTTGAGAAAGCTCCTGAATCATATAAAAATATAATACTTCCCTCAGATATAACAAAAAGAGTTGTTGTTGAAGCAGGCATTTCCATGGGATGGGAAAAATATGCCGGACAAAATGGCAAAATTATCAGTATTGATAAATTCGGAGCTTCTGCACCTGGTGGAACAGTATTAAAAAAGTATGGGATATCTGTGGATAACATAGTAGAAAATGCTCTTAATTTTTAAAAGTCATATTAATTTGCTACAATCTCCAGTGGAAGGAATCAAACAATGCAGATCAGTGTAAAAACCAATGCAAGAACTCAGATGGTTGATATTACTTCCCAGGTTCAAAATGCTGTAAAAGAATCCATAGTTGAAGATGGGATTAAAAATGGCCTTGTACATGTGTTTTCCATGCACACAACAGCTGCAATTACCATTAATGAAAATGCTGATCCTGCTGTTGAAACAGATATATTAAACACCATAAACAAGACAATCCCCTGGGATGACAATTTCAAACACATGGAAGGCAATTCAGCAGCCCATATAAAAGTAAGTCTTTTCGGCCCTTCTGAAACCATACCTTTAGAAAATGGTTTCCTTGTACTTGGAACATGGCAGGGAATATATTTTTGTGAATTTGACGGGCCAAGAAACCGCCGTGTAAATATTCAGATAATTGGAGCCTAAAATTAATCATGAGAAGAAAAGAGAAAGAGATTATGGAAAAATCTGAAATTGAAGCTGTTATTAAAAAATCACTTGTTTGCAGGCTTGGTTTGTCTGACAATAATACACCATACATTGTGCCCTTGTGTTTTGGTTATAAGGACAATACGCTTTATGTTCATGGTTCTTTAAAAGGCAGGAAAATCGATATGATTCAGAAGAATCAAAACGTATGTTTTGAATTTGATATTGATACACAAATAGTAGAAGATGAAAACGCCTGTAAATGGGCAATGAAATACAGGAGTGTCATTGGGTTTGGTAAAGCATTGTTTCTAAAAGAACCAGATGAGAAGCAAAAAGCACTTGAAATTATCATGGACCAGTACTCGGACAGATCGTTTAAATTTCCAGAAAAGTCAATTAACGGTACAGCTGTGATCAAAATTGAAATTGAAAGCATGACTGGTAAACAGTCTGAAGGGTAATGAAAATAGAAAAAAAAGAGAGTATCGTCAATATTCCAGGTTCAAAAAGTATCTCCCACAGGGTCATGATATGTGCATCCCTTGCCAGTGGCAAATCTCAAATATATAATCTGCTTGCAAGTGAAGATATCAATCATACCATGTCAGCACTCGGTAAAATGGGAGCACAAATTCAAAAAAAAGAGAAAGGCTTAATTGAAGTAACAGGGTTTAATGGGAAGCCTCAAGCCTTTTTTGATCCAATCTATCTTGGCAATTCAGGCACATCCATGAGACTTCTTGCAGGAGTTGCAGCCCTTGGCAGTTCCCAGTACACTCTCACCGGCGACAAAAGGATGCAGCAGCGTCCCATGGGAGATCTTTTAAATGCCCTTAAAATGGCTGGCATATATGCTGTGTCTAAACATGGCAACAATGCGCCTCCAATTATAATTAAAGGCGGTTTGCAAAAGGAAGGTAAAATATCAATAGACTGCTCCCAGAGTAGTCAGTATTTATCATCACTTCTCATGATGGGGGCTTTTTTTAAACAAGGACTTGCTATTTCATTGCCAACATCTCCTGTTTCAACTCCCTACATTGATCTTACCATGGATATCATGAAAAAATTTGGTGTCCATGCACAAAGAGTAAGTGATCTTGAGTATCATGTGTCGGGGTGCCAGAAATACTCTCCCAGCAAAATTACAATTGAGCCTGATATTTCCAATGCAAGTTATTTCTGGGCAGCAGGAGCTGTTACACAAAAAATGGTCAAAGTTGCCAATATAACCATAGATTCCCTCCAGGGAGATTTAAGGTTTTTAAATATTCTTGAACAGATGGGTTGTTTCATAGAGTTTGATGCAGATGGTGCCGGTGTGAAAGGAGATGATCTAAAAGCTGTTGAGGTTGATATGTCTGATATCCCTGATGTGGTGCCAACCCTTGCTGTTATTGCAGCCTTTGCCAAAGGAAAAACAATCATCAAAAACATTGCCCATCTTAGAGAAAAGGAGTGTGACCGCATTGATGCTGTCGTTTCACAGTTAAATAAGATGGGCATAAAATCTGAGCAGGGTGAGGCATGGCTTTCAGTAAAAGGAGGCAAACCAAAGGGCGCTTTTATTGAAACCTTTAATGACCACAGAATAGCCATGGCATTTTCCATTGCAGGTCTTAAAGTTCAGGGAATAAAAATTGAAAACCCAGGGTGTGTGAAAAAGTCCTTTCCTACATTCTGGGAAATTTTTGAAAAAATTTAAATTTTAAAACTCAACATTATAAAATGTGTTGGTATTATCAAATATAATCTGTGAAAGTTCATCTGGGTCAGCATTTCTAATTTCAGCAAGTTTTAGTAAAACAGATTTAACAAAAGCTGGTTCATTGCGCCGGGTTTTATTTTTTTGGGGTGCCGGGGCAAGATAGGGTGCATCGGTCTCAATTAAGATTCGATTCTCAGGGATGTTTGGTACAAGGCTTCTTAAATATTCCCCCCGTTTTAATAAAGTGAGAATTCCTGTAATACCAATATAATAATTTAGATCAAGGTATTTAAATAATTCATTTTTTGTACCGGAAAAACAGTGTATTACGCCTTTACGGCTTTGGGGGGCTTCAGATTTAAGGATATCAAAAAATCTGCCATTTGAATCACGTTCATGGAAAATAAGGGGCAGATCAAGAATGCCTGCCATCTCAAGCTGGGCAACAAAACATTCCTCCTGGGCTTTGGCAGGGGAAAACATGCGGTTATAATCAAGGCCTGTTTCTCCCCATGCTTTAACACAAGAATTTTTTTTTGCAATATCGGTCAAGGTACTTAAAACATCTTTGGAACACTTTTTTGCATCGTGGGGATGGATACCAACCGATGTTATAATATTCTTATATTTCTTTGCTATTTCAACAGCTTTCAGGCAGGTTTCAATATTAACACCTGCAAGCATCATGGCGTTGACATTATCATTTTCTGCCCGTTCTATAACATCCTTTAAGTCATCATCATAGCTCTTATCATCAAGATGACAATGGGAATCAAATAGTATCATTTTATATTTTTACCTTGTTTTCTGCTTTGTTTACACGCCACCAATAGAGGGCAGTTACAATCATGGTTTATAAATTTTTAAGCCCTCACTGAGTGGAAGAAGCCGTTTTACGGTAACAGTGAAGGCTTAATGTAAGGAAAACTGATTTGCAGCACTCCTTGACACAGACACGATATATCAGTAAATTTGATTTCAGTCAATTGTTGGATTGAAGAGTTGAATGTTTGCAATTTAAATTGAATTGATTTTGATATTAGACAGATATGATGAAAAGATATGAACGATAAAAACAGTAAAAATTCAATTATAAGATTATTTAATGTAAGCAAAAGATTTGGGGGCAAACTTGCCTTAAAGGATATTTCACTTGAAATTGAGCAGGGTGAATTTGTTTTTATTTCAGGGCCTTCCGGCGCTGGAAAATCAACCCTGCTGAAAATTTTATACCTTGCTGAAAAAGCATCAGAGGGACAGATTCTTATTGACGGCATGAACCTTGCCAGGATCTCCTCTTCTAAGCTTCCATTTTTACGGCGCAGGTTTGGGATGGTATTCCAGGATTATAAACTGATTCCTTCAAGAACTGTTTATGAAAATGTAGCCCTTGTTCTTGAAGCTGCCGGGAAAAAACCATCTTACATAAGAAAAAAAGTGGTTCAGGTTTTAAGAACCACGGGAATGGAAAAAAAACTCAAAGCCCTGCCGCCAACACTATCAGGAGGAGAGCAACAGAAAGTTGCCGTAGCAAGGGCAGTTGTGGGAGAACCTTCCATTATCCTTGCTGATGAACCCACAGGCAGCTTAGATTCATCCTCTGCCCAGGCAATCCTTGATCTTTTAATGGAGTATCATAAAAAAGGTGCCACCATATTGGTTGCAAGCCATAATCTGCATCTTCTGGAAAGCAGTGTAAGGGGCAGAAATATTGAAATCAATGACGGCATAATAAAACGGACTGCGACCATGCTTTAGAAAGAGAAAAATTATGACCCATTTTATAAAAAAAGCCCTGGCAGATATTCGTTCCAACAGATTTTTAAATTTTATTACAATTGTGACGATTTCACTCTCAATACTGATTGTGAGTGTATTTCTACTATTTTTTGAAAATGCAAGCAGAGTCATTGAATCATGGAATCAAAGCGGCAGGGTAATGATTTATCTTAAAAAAGAGTTTACCATGGAGATGCTGCCACAGCTTAAAGCCAGAATCAACTCCATTGGAGAGACTCAAGTAATGATCTATATTCCAAAATCCTATGCCATGGAGAAACTAAAAAAAGATAT
>JAOZRI010000089.1 GCA_029940235.1 Desulfobacula sp.
TCATGGATGAAGGAGCCATTGTTGAAACAGGAACTCCGGATGAATTTTTTGATAACCCCCAGACTGAACGTGCAGCTGATTTTATAAGCAAGATTCTGACCCATTAAAGGAAAATAATAATGATTGGTGCACAAGCTTTGGTTGAGATGTTAAAAGAATATCAAGTAGAATATATTTTTGGAGTGCCAGGTGATACCAGTATTGCTTTTTATGAGGCTCTTTACGATGCAGGCTCAGCCATAAAGCATATCATGGCAAGAGATGAGCGTTCAGCCTCTTTTATGGCTGATGCCTATGCAAGACTCAGCCATAAACCGGGGTTTTGTGAATGTCCAAGTGGTGCAGGGGCACTCTATTCAGTTCCAGGAGTGGCAGAAGCTAATGCCTCTTCTATTCCTGTAGTATTGATGACTATGGATATACCTCTGGCAGGAGAAGGCAAACAGACAATTACGGAACTTGATACGCAAGGTTTGTTTGAGTCAGTCACCAAGTGGTCCACGGTTATTAAAAGTGCTGATAAAATTCCTGAAGCAATGCGAAGGGCATTTCGAATTGCGACCACAGGCCGACCTGGTGCTGCTTTGCTTGTTTTTCCCGAAGAGGTAATGTCAGGAAAGCTTGAAAAAGAGAAAAGAGATCTTTTTTCAGAAAAAGAGTGTCATACTTATCCTGCCTATCGAACACGGGGGGCACGTCCGGAACTTGAAAAATTGACAGACTATCTTGTAAATGCAAAGCGTCCGGTCCTTGTTGCCGGCGGTGGAGCAAATCATTCCCAGGCAGGGCCTGCAATCCAGGCTGTAGCTGAGTGGCTGTCAGCTCCAGTTGTAACAACTATTTCAGGTCAGGGACTGCTGGGTGATGATCATCCTTTGGCAATAGGCGTTATTGGTGATAATGGATTTCATCCCCATGCCCACCGCACTGTGGAAGAAGCCGATGTTCTGCTTTATATTGGCTGTAAAATGGGATCAGTATCCACCATTAAATGGACAATGCCGTCCTATAATCCAGATAGAAAGATTCTTCAGATTGATTTGAATCCTGAAATGCTGGGAAATAATTTTAAAAATACATTAAGCGTTACAGGAGATGCTCAGCTCATTGTGAATGATCTTCTGACTCTTTTAAAAGGCCGCACAAGCCAGCGTAATCCTTCTGACTGGGTGAATGATATAAACAGAGAAAGAGAAAAATTCTGGGAAAGTGCTAACGAGGAATTTCAATCAGACAAAACACCTTTAAAAGCTCCGAGAATTATAGCAGAGCTGAATAAATATCTTGATAAATCAAGTATTGTTATTTCAGATGCAGGTACACCTACACCCTATATTACAAGATTTCTTAAATTGGGAGGAAATGATTCCCGTTTTATCATTCCCCGGGCATACGGCGGGCTGGGATATGCTATCCCAGCTGTTGTTGGTGCCCATTTTGCCAAGCCAGATGCAAGACTTGTGGGTCTGTTTGGTGACGGAAGTCTTGGCATGTCAGCAGGAGAGCTGGAAACTGTTTCACGCCTTAACATTCCAGTTGTATTAATTCATTTTAACAACAGCATGTTTGGGTGGATCAAGGCGTTGCAGAAAATACACACCAAGGAAAAATATTTTTCTGTTGATTTTACTCCCGGAGATCCTGCGCTGGTTGCCAAAGGGTTTGGATTAAAATCGATCACGATTAAAACACCTGATGAGTTGGATGCAGGTTTTAAAGAGGCTTTTGAAAGTGAAGGGCCTGTATTTGTGGATATAAAAAGTGAACCCGAAGCTGAGGATTTGCCGCCGGTATACTCATGGCACAAAACAGCTAAACAGGCAGCTACAAAATGAAAAGCATATCTGTATGAAAATGGGAGTGCCTGGTGTTGGTTCCAAATACCCTTCCTTCGAAAGTATCCTTGAACTTAAATTTGAAATATAAAGGGTTTTAAAAAATATGGAGCTTAGATTTATCAAAATGCATGGCCTGGGCAATGATTTTATTATCATTGATGACAGGGACGGTAAGATTAAAGCTTGCAGAGATTATCCTCTGATTTCCAAAATACTCTGTTCCAGACATTTTGGTATTGGTGCAGATGGAATTTGTCTTATTCTTGATTCTATCGACCACGATATAAAATTTAAGGTATTTAATTCTGATGGTTCCGAGGCACAGATGTGCGGGAATGCCATGCGATGCTTTGCAAAATATCTCTATGAAAACAGGATTATTTTAAAAAAGAAAATAAGAGTGGATACAGAGGCAGGCACCATTATTCCAGAGGTGATTGTCAATGATAATGGTGTGGTTCAGTCAATAAAAGTAGATATGGGAGAGCCTGTTTTCCTATGTGATGATATCCCCTTTAAAAGTAACAATAAAACAACTGTAAAAGAAAATATAACAGTAAAGGGCATGGAATACAGTGTTACCGCAGTTGGCATGGGCAATCCCCATTGTGTGATCTTTGTTGATGATATAAGAAACGTGGATCTTGAAAAACATGGCCCTTTAATTGAAAGCCATGAAAGGTTTCCTGAAAAAACCAATGTTGAATTTGTTGAAGTTATGAATTCTAAAGAGTTAAGAATGAGGGTGTGGGAACGAGGTGCCGGTATAACCCTTGCCTGTGGTACTGGAGCCTGTGCCAGCCTTGTTGCAGCAAATCTTGCAGGAAAGGCAGATCAAAAAGCCATTATACATCTTGATGGTGGAGACCTTGAAATTTACTGGAATAAGACCACAAACCATATTTTTAAGACAGGTAGTGCCACAGAGATATTTAAGGGGAAAATTCAAATATTTTAAACTTAGACAGGAAAAATTATGTTTACAGTCACAGGATGTATCATTCTATCAGCTGGAATATTTATGGTTGTCAATGGTTGCAAGAAAACTAAATTCCTTAAAAAGTATGAACAGGAGAACAAGTCTTCTGATGGCTCTATTCAATTTGCTAGTATGCAATTATCACGTACCCATGGAGCAAATAAAAATTTGTACAAAGTTATCATTGCCATGGGGTTTTTTACGGGGCTTTTTGGTTTGATTCTTATAGGATATGGATTGAATTTTTTTATATATGCAGCATGATGGACACTCTTTAGTCTATGACAGATAGAATAATCTTTTTTGAATTAGCAGCCATCCCACGAAATGGAAAGTACATACAGAAGTAATTAAATTTTATTGAATGATATTAAAATCTTAGAGCCTTATTGCTTAAGTATTTTAAAAAAAATCCGATATTTTTGTGAACAGCAAAAAAAAATAAAAGGGAGAATATATCATGGTTTCCATACAGACAAATTTCTCTATATCATCTGATACTAATTATAATTCATTTCGCTTAACAGGTAAAACAGGAAATAAAAAATATATACTAAACTCTTCAACTAATCATGAAGTTTTTCAGTTTAGTTCTAAAATTACAACTGGTACCAGGCAGAATGTAAGTGATCAGAAGGCAATCTTCCATTTTAGTCAGTTAAGCAGGGAAGACAAAGCCTCATTGCTTTATAATAATAGACCAATTTCAGAACTATCTGTTGATCAAGCAAATGACCTTATCAGTGATGACGGTTATTTTGGCATTGCTAAGACATCTCAACGCATTATTGATTTTGTAATAAAGGGTGCTGGAAATGATATTGATCGGTTAAGGGCTGGACGGGAAGGTGTTCTGCGTGGCTTTGCTCAAGCTGAAAAAGCATGGGGAGGCAAGCTGCCCGACATTTCATATGCAACCCTGGAGAAGAGTCTTGATGCCATTGAAGAGAGAATTCGGCAAGCTGGAGAGCCAGTGGTCAAGCTTTCCGTCTAAACAAGTTGAGTCCTATTGGATTGTATCAAATATCAGTTTTTTTACAGTTTTCAAATCCACGAATGCTGTTTTGTATTTTTTGTTTAGTTTCCACGTCTGTTCAATATTTCTTTATGCCACAGACAATGGGAATCTGGCTTTGATCACAACAAAGATCATTTCAAAATTATAATAACTGCGTATCATCCCACAGCAATTACTGTAAAATATTTTTATCATTAAATATTGACGATAAAAGCATGAAACTATATTGTGAAAAGAATTTTTGTAAAGAAGATTATTTTTGATAATATAAATTTGGTTGAGAATTTGACAGAAAAATTAAAAGCGGGTGTAGTTCAATTTGATGTAAAAGCAGGGCAGGTTGAAGCTAATTTAAATACTGCTCTTGGATATCTTGAAAAACTTGCATCTGATAATGTAAATCTTGCTGTACTGCCCGAGATGTTTTCATGCTCCTTTGATAATGAGCATTTAAAGAAGCATTCAAAGCTCACACATAGAATTTTGGATAGGCTTTCGCTGTTTGCAATCGAGAATCAGATGGCCATTGCAGGATCTCTTCCTGAAGAAAAACATGAACAGATATTTAATACCATGGTGTTCATCGATAGGGATGGGCAGATAAAAGCTAGGTACAGAAAACTGCACCTTTTCAAGCTTACTAACGAACATTTATATTATTCTGCGGGAAATGAAACAGCTGTAATTGATTCAAGTCTTGGCAGAATAGGGCTTATGATATGCTATGATCTAAGATTTCCAGAACTTGCCAGAATATTGTCATTGCAAGGTGTTCAGATGATTATTGTTTGTGCACAATGGCCTGAATCAAGAAAAGAACATTGGAATACTCTGATAAAGGCCAGGGCCATTGAAAATCAACTGTTCATGGTATGTTCAAACAGGACTGGAGTGGAGGATACTTTAAAATTTCCAGGTATGTCCATGGTTGTGGATCCAATGGGCAGTGTTTTAATTAAGGGCAGAGATGATGATGCTTCTATTTTTGCAGATGTTGATCTAAGAGCTGTAAAACGTGCCAGAGCTTTGATTCCCTGTATGGCTGACAGGAGAGATGATATCTATGGCAAAGCATGATATCAAAATTTATGAATTTGGATCTTTTAAACAGTATGACAATATTGTGCATGGTGTATTTACAAGATCAGGAGGAACCAGTACAGGAGCATTTGATTCTTTGAATATTGGTATAAATTCAGGTGATAAAGAGTCAATAATTGCAAATAACAGGAAGCTTATCATAAAAAAAATGGGTATGAAGCCTCTGGTATTTTTAAACCAGGTGCATGGTTCAAAAATCAAGATATTAAAAAAGGCTGACAATGATTTGTCAGAAGCCTTTCAATCAGGTAAAGAGACCTATACTGCAGATGGTATTATCACTGATATGAAAGACCTGTTCCTTGTGATCCAGGTTGCTGACTGTCAGGCAGTTATCTTGTACGATTATGTAAATCAAGTTATTGCAAATATCCATTCGGGATGGAGGGGCAGTATTAAAAATATCATTGGAGAGTGCGTGGCACAAATGGTGTCTGAATTTGGCTGTCAACCTGAAAACATTATTGCAGGTATCTCTCCAAGCCTTGGTCCATGTTGTTCTGAATTTGTAAATTACAAGGATGAAATTCCCGAGAGTTTGTGGAAATATAAACATAGAGATAAAGATTATTTTGATTTCTGGAAAATAAGTTGTGATCAACTTATGGATAAAGGTATCAAGAGAGAAAATATTGAAAATATGGAGATCTGCACTAAGTGCAATAGGAATGAATTTTATTCATTCAGGGGAGAAAAAACCACAGGCAGGTTTGCCTGTGTTATCTCCATGGTTAATTGACAGGCAGTGTGAATAATCTATCAAAAATAATAGAGGTGTTATAAATGGAAATCTTAAATATGGGAGGGTTTAATCCTCCAAAAGCAGACAGAGTTTTTTTGACTCAAAAGGTAAAAGCTGCCGGCTGAGCTGCTAAACTTGATCCAGGGGCACTGGATCGGATTGTGGGAGGACTTGAAATAAAATCCCATCCAAATCTTATGGTTGGACTTGAATCGCCGGATGATGCAGGAGTCTATAAACTTGATTCTAAAACAGCACTTATTCAGACCCTTGATTTTTTAACTCCTGTTACAGATTCTCCCTATGAATTTGGTCAGATTGCTGCTGCCAACTCTTTAAGTGATGTCTATGCCATGGGAGGAAAGCCTATTACGGTGATGAATATCGTCTGTTTTCCGGGCAAAGATATGGATGAGAGTGTTTTGACTGAAACTCTGAAAGGAGGGTTGGATAAAATAGATGAATCCGGAGCAACTCTTGTGGGGGGACATACTGTTGATGATCCGGAATTTAAATACGGGCTCAGTGTCACAGGCATTGTGCACCCTGACAAGGTTTTAACTAATTCTGCAGCTCAAACAGGAGATTCAATTATTTTAACAAAACCTGTTGGTACAGGAATCATGTCAACTGCCATAAAGGCAAGGGTTGCAAAAGAGGAGAATATAAAAGAGGCGGTTAAGGTCATGGCCATGTTGAACAGGGGAGCAGCAAGTGTGATGTCTCAATTTAAGTTCAAAATTAATGCCTGTACAGATGTTACAGGATTCGGACTTGCAGGGCATCTGCTGGAAATGGCCAAGGGATCAAAAAAAAATATTAATCTTTATACCAGGCAGGTCCCTCTGCTGAAAAATGTATTGGAATTTGCAAATATGGGCATGGTGCCGGCTGGTGCCCATAAAAATCGCAAATTTTTTCAAGAACTTATAAAAGTTGATAAGGAAGTTGACCGCGCAATACTTGATTTAATGTTTGATCCCCAGACATCTGGAGGATTATTGATCAGTGTGGAAAAAAGTAAGGGTAAAGCATTTGTTGAAAAGATGAAAACCAGTGGTCACAAGGCCTGGATAATAGGTGAAATCACCCATGACAGCAACTCCGGGTTTTTAAATATAATTTAATATTTTTCATGTTGACTTGAGATTCATCACATGATATTTGCTTTGGAGATAAATTAGTCTTTAAGGCTAAATGAAAAGGTTTTATTGGCGGATAATGAAAAAAGAAACAGGCAAGACCATCAGGGAACTGGGATATTTTGCCAGCCTTGGGATGTCAGTGGCACTTGCGGTTTTTATTGGCCTTTTCATAGGTATCTGGCTGGATAAAAAATTTGATACTGACCCTGTTATAATGTTTGTGGGTCTGGCAGTTGGAATTGCTGCAGGTTTCAATAATATTATCAGAGCAGGTAAAAAAGGAAAAAAATTTTAATGCAGAACATTCATAAAGTTGTAGATTTTGTGACAATCACAAACTGGCTGCTGCTGTTATCAGGAGGGGTCATAGGCTTGATGATTGCCCCGGAAAAATTCACTCTCGGGATAATCCTTGGAGGATTGATTGTCGCAATTAATTTTCATCTTTTGAAAAGTACGCTTAAAAAAATGTTTGACCCCGAGCTTGTATTAAACCGGGGACATTCACTTGTGTTTAATATCATCGTAAAATACTATATTCGATTTGCTGTAAGTGCAATTATAATATATCTGCTTTTATCAAAACAGATTGTTCATCCACTCGGGCTTGTAACAGGTCTGTCAGTGGTTGTGGCAAGTATATTTATTGCTACGGCATTTGAGTTAACAAGATCATTTTTCAAGGAGGCGGTATAAGGTGGAACATCCATATTTAATTCTTACTTCATTGTTTTCGATATTTGGTTTGGGAGAGTGGGCAGCAGCAAATCCACATGTTACATATATGTGGCTTTGTATGATCGTTTTGATATTCTTTGGGTGGCTTGCAGGCAGAAGTGTTTCCATGGTGCCTGGTAATGCACAGAATGTGTTTGAAACTATAGTATCAGGGCTTGAAGAGTTTGTAGTTGGTATTACAGGAGAAGAGGGAAGGAAATCTTTTCCACTTGTAATAACCATATTTTTATTTGTTTTACTGGGAAATCTTTTTGGATTGGTTCCCGGTTTCTTTCCTCCCACAGCCAGTATTAATACAACTCTGGCCTGTGCTTTAATTGCAGTTGGATGGAGTCATGTCATCGGCCTTCAATATCATGGCGTCAAATATATAAAACATTTTTTAGGCCCCATACCTATAATGATTCCAATGTTTTTACCCATTGAGATTGTAAGCCATATTGCAAGGGTTCTCTCTCTTACTTTCCGTCTTTTTGGGAATATGGCAGGACACGAACTTGTGGTTGGAATACTTTTATTATTGGCAGGAGCATTTCTCGTACCTCTGCCGATTATGGCTCTTGGTGCATTTGTTGCGCTTGTACAGGCATTTGTCTTCTTTTTACTTGCGACCATGTATATTGCAGGCGCGATAGAAGAAGCTCATTAAATTTAAGTTTTACGGGGGACACGGAAGAAGCCCGTTATTTTATATTATTTAATTATTATTATAAAGGAGTAAAGAATGGATTTTCTAACAGGAACTGTGTTGGCAGCTGGTCTTGCAATCGGTATAGCAGCATTAGGTTGCGGTATTGGTATGGGTACAGCCGTTGGTGGAGCAATGACAGGTATTTCAAGAAATCCTGAAGCAACTGGTAAGATTCAGGTTAATATGCTCATTGGTCTTGCAATGATTGAATCACTCGCCATTTATG
>JAOZRI010000460.1 GCA_029940235.1 Desulfobacula sp.
TGATAGAGAACATAAAAAATAAAGATTGCCAGCAGAAAATTAAAAACAGGGCCTGCTGCAACAATGATACTTTTCTTTAATAATGATTTGTGGGTGAAAGAGTATTTTTCATCTGCAGGAGTTATGGTTTCTCCAGGCTCTTCTCCCACCATTTTAACATAGCCGCCAAGGGGTATGGCAGAGATACAGTATTCAGTGCGGCCATATTTTTTTTTTAATATTTTTGTTCCAAATCCAAGGGAGAATACATTTACTCCCACACCACATAATCTTGCCGCAAGAAAATGCCCAAATTCATGTATAAAAACAAGAATACCTATAACAACTATAAATGCTATTGCAGAATTACCCATAAAAAACCTGTTTATCAATATTTATATGAAAGAGAATCTATCAGCTTTAAATCTTTCATGTTTTGTTGTGACTAGCCTTTACCTGTCCCGCTTGCAAACAGGAGAGATCATACCTTGTTAAACCTGAGATCTAACTTTATCCCGTGCCCATAAATCTGCTTTAATAATACTTGAAAGATCTGGATTGTCAATGCAAGTATGATCTTTCATTGCCTTTGAAATCAACTTAAAAATATCCAGGAACTCAATGTGTTTATTCAGGAACAATTCAACCGACACCTCATTGGCAGCATTCATAACAGCCGGCATGGTGCCTTTTTGTCTACAAGCTTCAAAGGCAAATAAAAGTGAAGGAAATTTTTTTGTATCAGGTTTTTCAAAACTCAGGGAGTTAATATCTGTAAATGAGGGAAACTCCATCTTAAGATCAAGTCTGTCCGGCTCTGATAGTGCATAGGATATCGCGGCTTTCATATCAGGCTGCCCCATTTGTGCCATGACACTGCCATCTTTATAACCCACCATTGAATGCACAATACTCTGGGGATGAATCAGCACTTCAATTTTTTCATGGCTGACATTAAACAGATGCACAGCTTCAATAATTTCAAGACCTTTATTCATCATTGTAGCTGAATCTATGGTGATTTTATTTCCCATATTCCAGGTTGGGTGATTCAAAGCATCTTTTAAGGTGATATCTTTAAAAGATTTAAAAGATTTTTCCCTGAAAGGTCCGCCAGACGCAGTTAAAAATATTTTTTTCAGGTCTTTTTGCTGATTCCCTTGAAGACATTGAAAAATTGCACTGTGTTCACTGTCAACAGGCAGGATTGAAATCTGATTTTCCTTGGCTTTTGCCATGACAATTTCACCTGCCATGACCAGAGTCTCCTTGTTGGCAAGGGCAATCTGTTTTTTTGCTTCAATGGCAGCAAGGGCAGGTTTAAGCCCTGCTGCTCCAACCATGGCAAGCAGAACAGTACTGCTTTGCTTATACGAAGCTGCCTCAATAAACCCTGATTCGCCAAAAACTATCTCAGGTTTATTGTTTCCCGTTAAAATTTTAGAGAGCTCAAAAGCTTTCTCTTTATCAAGGACTGCAACGAGTTCAGGATTAAATTCTCCAATCTGTCGGGCAAGAAGATCCATATTCCTTGCAGCTGTTAATGCTGATATTTTAAAATGTTCAGGATACATCCTGACAATATCGAGAGCGCTTGTGCCGATGGAGCCTGTTGAACCAAGAATTGACAGGTTTTTCACAACACAAACACCAGATAAATATATAATACTGGGATGGAAAGAAGCAACCCATCTATTCTATCAAGCATGCCTCCATGGCCAGGAAGGATTGAACCTGAATCTTTAATGCCTGAAGCCCGCTTCATGGCAGATTCAAACAGGTCACCTATCTGCCCTGCAATAGTGATTATGATTGAAGCAGGTATCATCAGAAATGACAGAGAAAAATCATTGAAAAAAATTACACTGAAAATAAATCCAAAAATTGTGGAAGCTATTATACCTCCGAGCGATCCTTCAATGGTTTTATTCGGGCTGATATTTGGAGCAAGCGCATTTTTACCAAAAAATTTTCCTCCATAGAATGCGCCGGTATCATTGGAAAAAATGACAATCAGCAGCCATAGAATCCATAAATTACCCTTATCAAACTCTTTTATGAAGATTAACAAGGATAGGGATACAGGAATATACAAAATTCCTAGAAACTGCTTTGAAACAGTGGAAAAGACATCCTGGTTATCAGCAAATTTTGATAATACAAAAATGGATAACGCTATAAGATTTAAAGTCAGAATTAAACACTCAGTTTCCCAGGATACAAGAGATGCGCTGATAATCAATGACATTGAAACAGCATAGGAGATAATTTTTATTGTATTGGAAA
>JAOZRI010000090.1 GCA_029940235.1 Desulfobacula sp.
ATACGCTCGCCAGTCCCTGAAACTGGTGCGTCTACCAATTCCGCCACTTCGGCACATCTCTTTAATCTTGAATTTTTAATACCTGGTTTTAATAAAAGGTAATTTGCCTTAATTTAAAATTCAAAACTGAAAACTCAAAATTACAATGCTGTCTTCAAACCTCTTTCCAGCAATTTAAAGATTGCTTTAAAACAGCAGTTAGGATATATATATTTGCTTAAAAATTTTGTCAAGATGATTGTTCAAAATTGAGAAGGAAAATATGGAATTACTTGAAACTATAGATCAAATTGATGCCCCTTTTAAAAATGCTGTGTTTACAACAGGCAATTTTGACGGGGTTCATAAAGGGCATCAAAGCCTTTGCAGGCAGGTGGTTAAAAAAGCAAGAGAGATCAATGGTATATCTGTAGTTATGATTTTTGATCCCCATCCTTTGAAAACTCTGGGAAAAGCAAGCCCTGCCCCAATCACCAAAAGAGACCAGAAAATTGAGCTTATTAAAAAAACCGGAATTGATATTTTATTGTGCATTAAATTTGATCAAACCTTTGCCTCCATTACTGCCATTGATTTTATTAAAAACATACTTGTCGAAAAAATCGGAATAAAAGCCATAATTATCGGTGCTGATTACTCTTTTGGAAAAAACAGAGCTGGTAATATTGAACTTTTAAAAGAGTATGGAGAAAAACTTGGCTTTGAAACCATTATATCTGCCTGGACAACGGATAAAGACGGCGAAAGGGAGAGGATCAGCAGTACAAGGATTCGAAAAATTGTCATGGAAGGCAGGGTTGACCAGGCCATGAAATACCTTGGCCGCCACTATCAAATCAGGGGCAAGGTTATTAGGGGAAGGGAGCGCGGCGGAAGCAAACTAGGTTTTCCAACTGCAAATATCAAACTGCATGATGAGCTGTGCCCGAAAATTGGAGTCTATGCTGTTAATGTTGAAACAAGTCTTGGTGATTTCAAAGGCGTTGCAAATATTGGTTTTTCTCCAACTTTTGGAGATAATATGTTTACCATAGAGGTACATATCCTTGACTTTAACCATGATATTTATAATACCCGAATTCGTGTCAATATGGTACAAAGGCTGAGAGATGAAAAAAAATTTGATTCCATTGATCAACTTTCTAAGCAGATCAGGCATGACATTCAAACTGCAAAGGATATCATAGAAAAAAATGACTGTTCTTAAGGTTCTTGTATATCCAGAAAAATCTTTATTACAACCTTCTGTCAAGGTTGACAATATTGATGATGAACTCAGACAGCTTATTGACAACATGGGTGAAACCATGTTTGATGCGCCAGGGGTTGGTCTTGCTGCTCCACAGGTAGGTATTAATAAAAGAGTTATTGTATATGATGTCAATGCCAGAAGCAAAGAAGATGATGAAACTCCGGAAATAAAAGAGGAATTCAGAGCATTAATCAACCCTGAAATTATAAGCGCTTCCGGATCTACTGTATCCAAAGAAGAGGGCTGTTTAAGTGTTTTAGACTATAATGCCGATGTTAAAAGGTATGAAAAAGTCAGCATCAGAGCATTGAATCTTGAAGGCAGAAAACTTGAATTTAATGTGGAAGGTATTCCTGCCATTATCATGCAGCATGAAATTGATCATCTTGATGGTATTTTGTTCATTGACAGAATCAGTGTTTTAAAAAGAGCCATGTATAAGAAAAAAATCAATAAACAGCTAAAGAATCAATAGAGATTTAGAAGTGTTCAAATAGTGAAAACAAATATCATATATATGGGAACACCCGATTTCAGTGTTAATGCATTATTAAGCCTTGCCAAATATAAAAATTTTAATGTCAGCCTTGTTGTGACCCAGCCAGACAGACCAAAAGGCAGAGGCAAAAAACTTGCCTCCTCACCTGTTAAAAAAGCAGCACAAAAACTTGGGCTTGAAATTTTTCAACCTGAAGATATAAACAGCAAAAAATCCATTGAAAAACTTCTATCCCTTAAACCTGATTTTTTCGTGGTTGCAGCCTTTGGACAGATTCTTTCCCAGACAATTCTCAATATTCCAAAAATTTATCCGATCAATATTCATGCTTCTCTGCTGCCAAAATACAGGGGTTCTTCTCCCATCCAGACAGCAATTGCCAATATGGATACTAAGAGCGGAGTTACAACAATGGTCATGGCAAAGGGTCTTGATACAGGAGATATCCTGTTTTCAACCTCCACACCCATATCACAAAATGATACTGCCCAGGATTTACATGATACTTTAAGTCTTCTTGGTGCAAATCTGATTTTAAAAACCATTGAGGGTGTTCTCGATAGCAGAGTTAAACCCACACCCCAGGATCATTCCAGGGCAAGCCATGTTAAAATGCTTAAAAAAAATGACGGGAAAATTAACTGGAATCAATCTGCCAGACAGATCTGTGCCCATATCAATGCAATGACACCATGGCCCGGTGCCTTTACAATGCTTGATGACAAAAGAATAAAGATTTTTAAGGCTGAGCCAGCCAGCCATGCCATTACTCGTAAAACAGACCACGACACCACTTATGAACCCGGCATGATTTATCAATGTGATAAACAGGGTATCCATGTGGCAACAGGAGATGGAAACCTGACTATTCTTGAACTCATGGGATCATCTGGAAAACGATTGCAGGCTTTTCAATTTTTAAACGGCCATAAAATTAATCCTCCCGCAAAATTTAATCTTTAGGAGACCTTTGAATAAAGATCCCCGACATATAGCCTTAAATGTATTGCTTTTCTGGCACAAAGCCTCCAACACCCTTGATAATGCCCTGAAAAGCTATGATAGAGACATCTTTTCACTCCCTTTAAAGGACAAAAAACTTTGTAATGCACTAATATTTGGTGTTCTACGTCAAAGAGAATCCATTGACTGGATCATTGATGAATATTCCAATACTGCTATTGAAAAAATCAGCATAGATCTTTTATACATTTTAAGAATAGCCCTTTTCCAAATCATATATATGGACAGAGTGCCTGTTTTTGCGAGCATTAACACCTCGGTGGATATTGCAAAAAAGCTGGCAGGCAAAAAAAAAGCCGGATTTATCAATGCTGTATTAAGAAAAGCCTCCACAGACTATACAAACCTTGCTCTGCCTGATGCAAAGAAAAACCCGTCAAAGTTTATAGCTATCAAATACTCTCTGCCTTTATGGCTGTCCCGAAAATGGATACGCTCCTTTGGATTTAACGAAACAAAACAACTTTGTCATCAAATCAACACAATTCCTGCCATAACAGTTAGAACCAATACATTAAAAACAGACAGGCAGACTCTATTTTCAAAGCTTTCTTTAAAAGTGAAAACCATTGAAAAAACAGGTTTAGTACCTGAAGGAATTAATTTCAGCAGCCCTGATGCTGCAATTGATGAACTTGAAGAGTTTAAACAGGGGTTATTCCAGGTACAGGATGAAGCAGCACAGATGATTACACATATTCTTGGACCTGAACCCCATGAAAAAATTCTTGATGCCTGTGCAGGCTTTGGAGGAAAAACAGGTCATATTGCCCAGATCATGCAAAACTCAGGAGTTATCGTTGCTGCTGACACTGAAAACAGAAAACTTGAATCCCTTAATATGGATATGCACAAACTTGGTATTGATATTGTTGAGACCAAAACCATAAATATCTTGAAATCCAGTATTAAAGATTTTGACTTTTACTTTGATCGTGTGCTTATTGATGCACCATGTACAGGACTTGGAGTATTGCGCCGTAACCCCGACACAAAATGGAAACGTTCAAAAAATGATATTGCAAGACTTGGAGCAAAACAGAAAAAAATGCTCAACGGTGCGGCAAATCTCGTAAAGCCCGGGGGAATACTTGTCTATGCAGTATGTTCCTGTGAAAAAGAGGAAAATGAAGATGTAATTGATACATTCTTAAAGAAAAGAAAAGATTTTTCAATTGATAAAGATTTTAAATCTGATAGATTTAAACAATTTAATACTAGGAAAGGATATTTAAAAACATATCCCCACATAAATAATATGGATGGTTTTTTTGCCGCCAGATTAAAGAGAAAGCCATAATAGAAGGAGACATAAATGGGAATCATAGCCCCTTCAATTTTATCAGCAGATTTTACAAAGCTTGGTGAAGAGCTGATCAATATAGAAAAAGCAGGAGCAGACTGGATACATATAGATGTCATGGATGGACAATTTGTCCCTAATATTACCTATGGACCAATCATTGTTGATGCCTGCTCCAGGGTATCAAACCTTATCCTTGATGTTCATTTGATGATAGAGACACCTGACTCTATTATCCCTGAATTTGTGAAAGCAGGAGCAAATTACATTTCAGTTCATCAAGAAGCCTGCACCCACCTTCACAGAAGCTTGCAGCTTATTAAAAGTTTTAATATTAAAGCAGGGGTTGCCCTGAATCCTGCAACTCCAGTTTCATCCATTGAGTGGGTTATAGATGAGCTTGATTTTATCTTAATCATGAGTGTCAATCCAGGATTTGGCGGGCAAAAATTTATCAAATCCACCATTGATAAAATCAAAGAGCTTGCAAAACTGCTAAGGGATAAAAATTCCAACGCCATTATCCAGGTGGATGGTGGTATAAACCTTGAAACCATAAAATCGGTATCAGATGCAGGTGCCACATCATTTGTTGCAGGCTCTGCAATCTTCAACACAGATAATTATAAAGAGACAATTAACAACCTGCGCCAGAACATGTAGTAAAAAAATATGACCCGGATTAAGTCAGGCAGTTCAAATATAAACTACAAAATTATTTTTGTGTTAACACTGGTGCATTTTACAGGGGATTTTTACTCCTCTTTTTTTACGCCACTGCTGCCTGCTTTTGTTGACAAGCTTGATTTAACTCTTGCCCAGGTGGGATTAATCACAGGGCTGGTAAGATTTATCTCTTTCATTGTGCAGCCTGTGACAGGCTATTTTGCCGATCGGCATGAAACAAGAAGTTTTATTCTTCTTGGAGTCTTTCTTCTCTTTTTTTGCATTCCTTTTTCAGGAATTGCACCTAATTTCTGGATTTTGATAATCATTTTATGTATCGGCTCCCTTGGATCTTCCATGTTTCATCCTTCAACCACTGGAATGGTATCTTTATATGCCGGCAATCGAACCGGACTGTGCCTCTCAATTTTTAATACAGGCGGTACCCTTGCCTTTGCAATTGGCCCTGTATTCATTACATGGTATGTGGTCAAATTCGGTCTCGAAAAAATGCCCTATACTTTAATAATTGGCGCCATTGCCTTTATGTTCTGCATAAAGTATCTGCCGATTCCTGTCAGCGAAAAGCTGTCCACATCCGGGTTTATTGGTTCAATAAAAGAGACACTTGGCAAGGTTTATAAACCTATTTTTTTAATCTGGCTTACAATGGTTTTAAGGGCAGTTACAGGCCAGACATTTATGACATTTATGCCAATTTATCTGACCGATCAGGGACACAGCCTTGTATCTGTGGGTTTTATTGTTTCTCTTTTTATTCTTGCCGGTACTTTCAGCGGTCTTCTCGCAGGTTATCTTGCCGACAGAACAGACTTTAAAAAAATCTTTTTTATCTCCCACGCTTTCATGGCCCCTGCCCTGCTTTTATATCTTTATCTGCCTGGAAATTTTGTATATCTTGGATCTTTTCTTGCCGGTTTTGCTGTACTGGCATCGCTTCCACTTGGTGTTGTCATGGCACAAAGGCTCGCTCCAAAATCAAGATCCATGGTATCCAGCCTTATGATGGGATTTGCCTATGGTCTTGGTGGAGCCATCTCTCCTCTTATTGGAAAACTTGCAGATATTTACGGCCTTGAAAATACTCTTTTTTACTCAGCTTTCATCCCCATTCTTACTCTAATATTGATAGCAAAATTTCCAAAAGTTGAATAGTATGAATTACTCCAAAGTCATTCTAATTCAACCACCCATAAAAGATTTTTATTTAACAAAAAAAAGAACAATTCCTTACGGCCTTGCATCCATTGCTGCATCTGTTCAAAATGCAGGATTCAGTGTCGAAATCATTGATGCCCTTGCCACAAACAAATCAAAAACAATTACTTATCCAGAAGAGTTTTCCTCTCTTAAAAAATTTTATGGCCAAAAAGATACAACTCTCTTCTCTCTTTTCCATGAATTCAGGCATTTTGGATACTCCCATGAACATATTGCCACTCAAATAAGAGAAAAACAGCCGTTTGTTGTTGGTATCTCCTCGCTGTTTACTGCATATTTTCAAGAAGCTTTAGAGACAGCAAAGATAATTAAAAAATTCTATCCTGCATGCAAAATTGTATTGGGAGGCCATCACCCCACACAATTTCCTGAAAAAACATTGGAATGCCCTTCCATTGATTTTATCCTGCGCGGTGATGGTGAAAAAAGTATGGCCAAACTTTGCAAGGCATTGAAATACAATTCAGATCGTGAACAAAACATTGATCTTGAACAGATTCCAGGAATTGCATTTAAAAAGAATAATTCCATCTTTATTTCAAAACCTTCATGGATAAATGATTTAAATGATATACCCCTGCCATTCTTTAATTTGATTAATCATAATTTTTACCAGAGAAAAAATAAAACTTCCACAACTGTTGTTTCAAGCAGGGGATGTCCCATGCAGTGCTCCTACTGTTCGGTATCATCTCTGGCTTCCTATGCCCCGTTCAGGCAGCGTTCAATTGAAAATGTGATACATGAAATTAAAGATCAAATCAAAAATCAGAATATTGGTTTTATTGACTTTGAAGATGAGAACCTATGTTTAAACAAACAGTGGTTTCTCTCTCTGTTTTCAAAAATAAAACAGCTTTTTGCAAGAAAAGACATTGAACTTCGAGCAATGAATGGTCTTTACCCTCCTGCCATTGATGAAGAGATCATCGTTATGATGAAAGAGTCAGGTTTTAAAACACTTAATCTATCTCTCGGGTCAACTTCAAAACAGCAATTAGAAAAATTTAAGAGAAAAGATGTAAGACCCTCCTTTGAAAAAGCAGTTGAACTTGCCCAGAAACACAACCTTGAATGCGTATCCTATATTATTGCAGCAGCCCCTGGACAAGGTGCACAGGACTCTCTTAAAGATCTTTTATACCTTGCACAAAAAAGAACTCTGATAGGACTCTCCATCTATTATCCAGCACCGGGAAGTGTGGACTATAAATTATATAAAGATAAAAATATTTTTCCAAAGTATTTTAGCCTTATGCGCTCATCAGCACTTCCTTTGGATGATAAAACCTCAAGGATAGAGGCTGTTACCCTGCTGCGCCTTTCCAGAATCCTGAACTTTATGAAGCATTTAAAAGACACCTGTAAATCCATCCCAAAATCTGAACCATTTGCTGGCCAAAAAATAAAATCATCGGACAGACAGGCAGTATCTAAAAAACTTCTTCAATACTTTCTTGATGACGGAATAATAAGAGGAGTAGATCCAGATGGCAGAATTTATTCACACCTGATAGACCCTGATTTAACCTGCCAGTTTATAAAAAAAATAAAAACCATAACTATTTCAGGCTCTGTAACGGGTTAGAAACAATTACTTTTTATGTTTTTCAAGTTCAATATGTTCGTTGACATGGGAACTTATTATCTTCTGAACCATTTGGGCAATATCATCGATTTCCATATGCGCAAATCTTGAATAGGGTATTTCATCCAGTACCTCAAGTTCCATTTTATGCCTGCCCCGGAATACTAAAGAGTATTTTGGAAGGGCATTTTTAGTATTATTGATAACAAGGGGTACAATGGGTTTTTTCGTTTTTTTTGCAAGGATAAAAGCCCCTGGCTTAAAGGGCTTAACAATGCCTGTTTTTGATCTTGTACCTTCTGGAAACATCATGATGGAAACATTTTCATCCAATAATTGCTCACAACGCGCCATCATCTGTCTGATACTCTCTTTATCACCTCTTTTAAGTTTAACATACCCGTTTAACAGCATGTTCCAGCCAATAAAGGGCAGTTTAAATACTGCTGCCTTGGAGATCCATCTCATTGGAAAATAGAGTTGATAAACCACAAAAATATCAAGCTGGGACTGATGGTTGGATACAAATACATAGCTTTGTTTCATATCCAGCTTGTTACGATTTTTGATTTTAACAGTCCAAAGCGGCATGAACCATATATAAAAAGATGCCCAGAAAGAGGAAAAAAGATTATTGATTACAAGGCGTTTATCAAAGGGTAGAGTAATGATTCGAATAATACAGGCAACAATGACCAAGGGCATTGAGCTTATGCCGATGAATGCAATATATGCATAGGAGTAAAATGCAGCACCTATATTCTTAAAGTTCATAGGGGGTCAAGCTCTCCCATCCTTTTTGGGTTACAAGTAAAGTCTGTTCAAATTGTGCAGATAAAGAGCCGTCATTTGTCATGG
>JAOZRI010000461.1:0-753 GCA_029940235.1 Desulfobacula sp.
AAATTATGGAGGTAATATGGTATTCCCTGTAAAAAAGTTTAAAGAGATGTGCAAACAACATGAGTTTAATATTGAAATTGTTACTCCTCTTTTTTCAGGCGGGGCCGACGGCATTCAAGCTGAGCTTAGAGTCTCTGCATTAAAGGGTCTGATGCGATTCTGGTGGAGGGCTCTTTATGGTAGTGATGACATTGAAGATATGAAAAAAAAAGAAGCTGATATTTTTGGAGATACAGGTAAAAAATCAAATGTAAAAATTTCTTTGAATATTCCAGATAATTGCAAATCTACAAATGAAAATATCTCAAGAGGACAGTTAGTTAAAGTTGAAAACAAAAATTTCAGCATTAGTATTATTGAGTATTTAGCTTATGGTCTTTTTGATCAAAGAAAAAAAGAATATATTAGACAATATTATCCTCCTGAAGCCTCATTCCGTTTATTTTTAAATTGTTCGGTTGATCAAAAAAAAGAGGTTTTAGACTCTTTACAGATGATTCATCAATTTGGTGGATTTGGTTCTCGTTGTCGGAATGGGTTGGGTTGTATCACAATAGACAAGTTTAATGCTAAAAATCCTGAGAACATATTTAAAAATTTAATAAAAAATACAAAAAATAAATTTACATCTTTTTCAAAACAGTCACAATTTTTTCTTTTTAAGGAACATAATTCCTGGAATAAAGCTTTGTTTGATATAGGGAATGCTTATAGAAATGCAAAATTATCTCTTGAGACACGGCATCAGGACGA
>JAOZRI010000461.1:763-2255 GCA_029940235.1 Desulfobacula sp.
TTAATGATCGCCATGCAAAACCCTATTTTCTTCATGTACAAAAGATGGAGAATGGCAGATTCAGGGGACAGATTTTATTTTTACCTTAAAATTATCATAAAGAAAATAAACAGGCTGAGTATGACAGGGCATGCAAGGATATGAATAACAGCATAAAAAGAGCTGATAATTTTGACAAAGAAATTTTGGCTTAAAAAGGGGACATAATGACATTTTCAACGCCGGGTACAGAATACTGGAATAACAAGTTTGCAGCATTTATGCATGACCCTTTTGATAAAGTGTTTGAAATTCCAGGTCATGAGTCAAGAGCGGCAAAACTTATTGAACAATTCGGACTTGATATGCCCAATGATAAATTTTGGAAAACAGCCGATGCAATGGCAGCAGGGTTTGAGCGGGGGCAGGTTCCGACTTACAGCAATGACGAAAATAAAAACGGTGCAGTAAATTTTGTGGAAAATCCAATTTTGACTCACCCTGTTTCAAATACTGATGGAATCAAGATAGAATTTTCTGAAAGATTAAAACAATTATCATCTGAAAAAAAGGTTAGAACAATTTATGAAAATCTGCTTGAATCTGTAAAAGAATATATTGGACAGCATGATGATCAATCTGGTTATTCCGGTAAATTTCAAGGTGAACCAGATATTTTTGCAAAGGCAAGATTTCTTTACACCCATTTAAGGCTCCGTTTTGTTCTGGCTGAAAATAATGTCTCTGCCTTTGGTGGTTTCTGGCATAGGATCCCTGCTGATTCAAGATTTCCCGATCACTCCATCTGGCAACACAATGCTTTGACATCAGCTTTCTACTCTTGTATGGAACTTGCCGGCAGTAAAGAGGATGTTGGCATGATGGTATTTAGTATCACACCTGTTCAGACATTTATAAGCAAGGCAAGAAAGTTGAGAGATTTCTGGACTGGATCAGTTGTTTTGTCATGGCTTGCTTTTGAAGGAATCCGCTGGATTTGTGAAAACCTTGGGCCAGATCATGTACTTTATCCTTCTCTCATTGATCAACCTTTGATAAATGAATACCTTGAATCAACCTGGAAAATGGATCCTGTTTTAACAACTGAATATGCAAAAGATATAGCCTCCTTACCAAATAAATTTCTTTTTTTAATTCCTCAATCAAAAGCTTATAAAATTGGCATAGCAATAAAAGAACATATTAAACTTGCATGGATTAAGCTTTGTAATTCAAGCGAAGAACTTATTGAAAAAATTTTAAAATTAGAAAATCAATCTGAAATTGAACAGATTAAATCAATGTTTAAACGCCAGGCACATGATTACTGGGATTTTGACTGGGCATCTGTAAAACTGCTTTCTGGTGAAAAAGAGTCCAGACAAGAGATGGAAAAATTTCTTCCACAAACGTTATACGAAAATCAATCAGGGCTTTTGGAAATATTTAATAAAATAATTGAAGAAAAACAATATTATGATAAATCCGGCAGAGGTGTGTTTTATTCTGTAAC
>JAOZRI010000462.1 GCA_029940235.1 Desulfobacula sp.
TTTGGAAAGTTTTACCTTAGTTCAAAGGAGGGTAAATAGATGAAAACTCAAGGGAGTTTAAGAAAATATATTTATGGGATTACCTTCTTTTTTCTTGTACTGACAGGTTTTGGACAGATGCCTGTTTACAAGAGATACTATATTTCTGATATTCCAGGGCTTGACTGGCTGTCACAATTTTATGTAACACATATGATTCATTATATTGCCTCTGGTGTATTGATAGCCTTTGCTGTTTATGTTGTAATATCATTTATTCTGAGTGGTACAGGCAGGATTACAACCTCTGGATATCTTAAAATATTCATCATTGCAGGGTTAATTATTTCAGGTGTTTTCATGGTGATAAGAAATCTTTCCGGTATCTTTCTTGGGCACAATCTTATTATTGCTTTTAATCTTATACATCTTGGGCTTTGCATGATGCTGATGGCTGTGAGTCTCTATACTTTGATAACAAAAAAAAGCTGGATAAAATAAAAGATAAAATATAAATATACAGTTTATTGTTAACATAGGGAGGGTATAATATTGAAAATAGGCATAATCGGAGGCTCTGGACTGGATGATCCCAAATTTTTAAAAGACCCTGACATTCTTGATATTGATACAGAATATGGACAACCTTCATCTCTATTATTATCGGGAAAAATCAACGATATTGAAACTGTTATTCTTTCACGGCATGGAACAAAACACCAATACAGTCCCACCCAGGTTAATAATCGTGCCAACATCAAGGCTTTGCAAAAAGCAGGCGTTACCCATATCATTGCCACCACAGCCTGTGGCAGTTTAAGAGCGGATATTGACAGAGGTCATCTTGTAATCTTAGATCAATTCATTGATTTTACACGGTTTAGAAAAACCACCTTTGTGGATTCCTTTGAAAACGGAGCAGTTCATACAGATATGGCCCATCCCTTTGATGGGGCTTTAAGAGAAAAATTATATGAAACAGCAAAGTACCTTGACTTGAATGTTCATGACAAAGGGTGTGTTGTCACCATTGAAGGACCAAGGTTTTCTACAGCTGCTGAATCAAGGATGTTCAGAACTCTTGGAGCAGATGTAATCAATATGTCAACAGCTCCCGAAGCCATGCTTGCCAATGAAGCAGGTATACCATATGCTGCCATTGCAATGTCAACAGATTATGATTCCTGGAAAGAGGATGAAGAGCCTGTTACCTGGGATGAAATACTTGAAGTTTTCAATAAAAATTCTGATAATGTAAAAAAACTGCTGGTAAATGTTATAAAAAAGTTAAAAGAGTAAAAACATCATACAGAGGATGACACAATGCCAAAGGAAAACACAATTAAATTAAAAGAGACAATCAGGAGTATCTCTGACTGGCCAATCAAAGGCGTGATATTTCGGGATTTGACAACACTGATGCAGAACCCTGAAGCTTTCCGGGAGTCCTGCGATATTTTGTATGAGCGTTATAAAGATAAAAATATTGACAAGATTGTTGGTATTGATGCAAGGGGCTTTGTTTTTGGAGCAGTGCTTGCCTATAAACTTGGAATCGGGTTTATACCTGTCAGGAAAAAAGGTAAACTTCCTTTTAAAACCATCCAGGAAACCTATAGTCTGGAATATGGGACTGATACTCTTGAAATACATGAAGATGCAGTTCAAAAGGGCGAAAAAGTGATCATTGTTGATGATTTGATTGCCACCGGCGGCACTATTGGTGCAACTGTGAAACTTGTCAAAAAACTTGGAGCTGATATTTTGGAATGCGCCTTTATTGTGGAACTTCCCGATTTAAAAGGACGAAGTCAGATTCAAGGATGTAAAGTATATTCCATTACCCAATTTGAAGGTGAATAACCCTTTACATGTCAGATAATTTCAGGACTCCATCCATCTTAATGGGTTATCTCTTTGCATTTGGTGCCACAGCCCTGTGGTCAGGAAATTTTATTGTTGCCAGAGGCTTAAGTGACAGTATTCCGCCTGTTACCCTTGCTTTTTGCAGATGGTTTGTGGCCATAATTGTTTTTACTCCCTTTGCCCTTAAAAACCTGATAAATGAATGGCCCATAATCACAAAGAATATTACATATTTTTCAATCACATCACTGCTTGGCATAACCACATTTAATACTCTGATTTACATTGCAGGTCATACAACAACAGCCATGAATCTTTCGCTGATTGCCATAACATTTCCCATATTTATTATACTTTTATCAAGAATCCTGTATGGAGAATTATTAACCATTAAAAAAGCAGT
>JAOZRI010000463.1 GCA_029940235.1 Desulfobacula sp.
CGGTTAAGCATGACAGGGGTTTTGGTCTCTATATATCCTGCAGTTTTATGCTCTTCACGCCAGTATTCCAGCAGGGCATTCCACACATCAACACCCTTTGCATGGAAAAAAGGCATGCCTGCAGCTTCATCATGGAAAGAGTAAAGATCGAGTTTGGTTCCAAGTTTCCTGTGATCCCGTTTTTTTGCCTCTTCTATTAGATGAATATATTTGTTAAGCTTTTTTTTATCAAAAAACGAGATGCCGTAAAGGCGCTGGAGCTGTTCCCTTGACTGGTCTGCACGCCAATATGCCCCAGATATTTTTAAAAGTTTAAAACCTTTTATCATACCTGTATGGGGAATATGAGGGCCCCGGCAAAGGTCTGTAAATTTGCCATTTTGATATAAAGATATCTCCTGATCTTCAAGTTCATTGATAAGCTCAAGCTTAAAAGGATTGTCTTTAAAAATTTCAAGAGCTTCCTGCTTTGAAACAACTGTTCTTTTAAAACTGTTTTTGGCTTTTATAATTTTTTTCATCTCAGCTTCAATGGCGGCAAAATCATCTTTAGAAATGGGATCCATGTCTATATCATAGTAAAATCCATTTTCCACCACAGGCCCGATGGTCAGCTTTGCATCCTTATAAATATTTAATACAGCTTCAGCCATGACATGGGCTGAAGAGTGTCTTAAAATTTCTAAACCTTCATCATCTTTAGAGGTTATAAAGCTGATGGCAGTATCTTCAACGATGACCTGGTTTAAATCCTTTAACTGCTCATTGATTTTCATGGCCACGCAGTTTCTGGCAAAGCCCTCTGAAATGCTGATGGCAACTTCCATACCAGTTGGGTCGTTTTCAAATTGTTTAACGCTATTGTCGGGAAATGTTACATTAATCATCACTATTATCCATTGCATTTTAACTCAGTTAAATATAAACTGCCACAGGCAGACTTGGTATTTCACTCAGGTTTGCCAACAATACCCTTAAAGGGCAGAAACCAAAATATGAAAGTGAATAAATAATTTATCATCACTTTCACATAAAAGATAAATATTAAAAGAAGTGGTGTAAACAATCAAGTGAAAAATAACAGGGGATACCTTTGAAGTATAAATTTATTGAATCTGAATCAGAGCTGGAAGATATCAGCAATGACCTTTTAAAGGAGAAGATTATTGGTGTGGATCTTGAAGCTGATTCCATGCATTGTTTTAAAGAAAAAATATGCCTTATTCAAATTGCCACTGCACAACAGGCTTTTTTGATTGACCCCTTTGAGTTTAATGGGATCTCTCCATTTTTAAAGGTACTTGAAGACGGGAAGATAATTAAAATATTTCATGGTGCTGATTTCGATATCAGAAGTCTTGACAGAGATTATAATACAAAGGTGCATAACCTTTTTGATACAGAGATTGCCTGTAGGTTTCTTGGAATAAAAGAGCGCGGACTTGGAGCGTTGTTGAAAAAGAATTTTAATATTGAGTCCAATAAGAAATTTCAAAAGGCAGACTGGTCGAATCGTCCTTTTAACAGGGCAATGATTGAGTATTCAGTAATGGATGTAGCATCTTTGACAAAACTTTATGAGATTATTCTTCAAAAACTTGTCAATAATGGCCGGCTTCAATGGGCAAAGGAGGAGTTTGAAATTCAAGAACAGGTAAGATATGAATCCAATAATTCTTTGCCCCTGTTTAAAAAATTTAAAGGTGCAGGTAAAATTGATAGCAGGAGCCTTGCAATCCTTGAGAATTTATTGCAGCTTAGAATGCAGGTAGCCCGGAAAAAAGATCAGCCCCTGTTTAAAATCATGTCAAATTCATCCCTCATGTCTCTGGCCGTAAATAGACCTGAAACCATTGATAACATTCTGCAATTAAAGGCATTAAGCCCAAGACAGATTGATATGTATGGAAAATTCTGTGTTGAAGCAATATTGAAGGCAATGGGATTGGAAGATGAGCAATTGCCATCGTATCCAAGGAGAAGAAGACCTAAAAAAGATGTGAAAGTCCAGGAAAGGATCAGGCGATTAAAAACAATGAGGGAAAAATTGAGTCAGTCAATGGGCATGGAACCAGGATTTTTACTGAATAATACTTTAATAGGCTCCATCGCTTTAAAAACACCTGAAACACCTGAAGACCTTTTAAATATTGACAATATTCGGCATTGGCAGGTGGAGAATATTGGTGAAGATATTCTCAAAACCCTTGGGTATTGCAATCCATGATAAAAAAGAACTTGCAAGTT
>JAOZRI010000464.1 GCA_029940235.1 Desulfobacula sp.
AAACCATTGAAAATGATATTATTGATGCTATTTCAACTAATGAAACTTATTTTTTCAGAGATAAATCTCCATTTGAACTATTAAAAAATAAAATATTGCCGGATCTCATTGATAAACGGTTAAAAAAAAAACCAACCTTAAAACCTTCAATAAAATTATGGAGCGCTGCCAATTCGACTGGTCAGGAAATTTACAGCATTGCCATGATCATGTTGGAAATGGGCGTAACACCGGATAAATATAATATTCAACTCTTTGGAACTGATATCTCCGATGCTGCCATTGCCAAGGCAAGTTATGGCCTGTATAATAAATTTGAGGTTGCCCGGGGGCTTGACCTGACGCGCAGGAATAATTTTTTTGATGAGCAAGATGATGAATATTATAAGATAAAAGACCAGGTAAGGGCCATGGCACAATTTAAAAAAATGAATCTCATGAAACCATTTATAGGCATTGGTAAATTTGATATTATTTTTTGCAGAAATGTTATGATCTATTTTACCAGTGAAGATCGCAGAAAAATTTATCAAAATATTGCAAAAGTTCTGGAACCAGATGGGTATATGCTCATTGGCTCAACTGAATCACTTGCAAATGATACTGACCTTTTTGTATCACAAAAATATCTCAACTCGGTTTTTTATCAATTTAAACAGGTGTTAGTTTAGAAATTTTAGCGTTAAAAAAGATAAATATAGTTGAAATTATGTGTGGTTTTAGCAATTTACACATTTAAAATTAATAATTTCAAGTGATGGGGGTTGATAATGGGTGGAGTTAATACTAAAGAATTTATTGATGAATTGATTTTTTGTCTAAAAGAGGAGGATATTGTAAAGGCAAAAGCTTTACTTCAGTTTGCTTCTGATTCAGACATAGATGCTGCTGTCCAGCGTAAAGCTCTCATTGAAATTGCCAAGGCTTCTGAAAAAATAGCTTTCCCTCTACTTGAGTATTTAACCAAAATTCAAATATCAGATAAAAAGGTGAAAAAATATTTATACGAGCTTGTCCTTGATAAGGCTTATGGGAATACTGAACTTGTAATAAAATATATCACTCAGAATGAAAAAAAAGCCAGGCTTCTATTTTTAAAAGCTGCCGGCGACCTGCTTTTAACTGAGACTGCACCCTCTTTACAAGAAATCATTACAAATGAAAAAGATAAAAAGATCCTTATTGCAGCCATTACATCCCTTGGAAAACTAAGACTTTTAGAATCCTTAAAAACATTTGCTGCCATGGCAAATAAGGAAGATAAAGATATTAAACAGGCTGCTATATTTGCTATAGCTGAAATCAGCGGGAGTGAAGCTGTTGATCAATTAATGGAATTTATAGGTGAAGATGAAGTTACCAATAAATTTGCTGTTGAGGCTCTATCAGACATTCAGGATTTATATGCCCTTGACAGATTAACATCTCTTCTCTCCTCCAAGATTACCATTGCAAGGGATACTGCCATTGATCAATTAATGAAGCTTGGAAATAAAGCCACTCCAATTTTAATAAAGGCGTTTCATAATGCTGATGCTGATTATCTTGTACATCTTGTAACAACTCTGGGATATATTGGTGACCCTTCTGCTGTTGCTCCTATTCTTGATATTATAAATACCCAGCCCAAAGATGCTAATATCAGACAGGCTATTTATGAAGCAATGGAACGTATTCCTTCTCCTAAAACAGCCATCGCCCTTGTTAATGGATTGCAGGACCCTGTTGAAGCCGTTCGCATGAGTGCTGCAAGAGCCATTGATAAAAATCTTTCAAAAACCTTGGTTGCAGGTCTTAGAAATGTTGTAAGGGAAGGGTCTGCTGATTCAAAAAATGCAGTTGCTGCACTGATAGATTCAGAAGCCAGCAATATTTTTAATTTTCTTGCAGAGGAGGAATCTTTCTTAGAACTTGCCCAAAAACATGTAACTGACAAAGCTGATCCAGCCACAAGAAAAGCATTTTTAAAACAGATGAACACCATTGGTCAAAAAGAATTTGCCAGCAAGATAGCCAAAAAAGAACCGGTCGATAAAGAGCCTTCACACAAAGAGACACAAATTTTTGTCATTGATGATTCAAAAATGATGCTCAAACTCTATACAAATAAATTAACAAATCTTGGATTTCAACCTGTCATTTTTGACCGCCCGGAAGATGCAATCCCGCAAATCCTTGCAAACAAACCTGACCTTGTAATTACTGATCTTAATATGCCAAATATAAGCGGGCTTGAACTTAC
>JAOZRI010000091.1 GCA_029940235.1 Desulfobacula sp.
ATAATGGCAAAATCTTGAAATTGATCCCAGTTCCCTTTTTTCCCAACTATGTTAAGTCCCTCTTCCCATTTTTCCCGGCTTAAGTTTGATTTATCAATGAGAAATATAAGTTCAGTACCCATACTTTTTTTAATTAATGCTGTAATGTGTTCGATTTCCATCCCAAGTTCAATATAACCTAAAAGTTCCCCCTTGACTATCCAGGGATGGACAACCCGAAGAGTGAATGTGCCAAATGCACCTAATTCAATCCCATAGGCCGGAGCGTTCTCTTTTTGCGCCTTTAAAGTTGTAAATCTGTTGATTTCATCACCATGTCTTGCAGGATTATGCACACGCAGAAAATTTATCCTGTCTATATCTGTAAAATAAAAATGTGTGATATTATATTGTGTTAAAAGATTATCAAAGAGTGGTTGGGCAAGTTTTAACAGTTTGTCTCTGTTTTTCAATATAAATGCATATCTAAATTCAGCACGGCTTTTGATTATATTGATCTGTTCTGTTAAGAATCTTGCTTCTGTTGATAAGTACTGTTGAAAAAGATATTCAACTCCCTGAATTTGCTGTTTTAAATTGTCTTTGTTGGAAGTTTTATAGATATTTAGAATACCGGCAAGACTAACTATCATTATGAATATCAGCACAATGAGAACAGGAAGAATAATTTTTAGTTTAATATTTTCAGTATTTTCAGATTGTTTTCGGCTCATGGTTTGACCTGCTTTTTTATTGATAGGGATACCAGTCAGCATCTCTTAAATTATCAACCTTTAATACAGCAGCCTCATTGCTGCTGATATTGAACACTACTTTTCTTCCCTTTTTCCCGCCTGTATCTTCTGATATTATAGCAATTTTGTTCTGATTTAGTATTTTACGTGCTATTTCAATATTTTCTTTTCCAACATCTTTATCGCTGTTATCAGGATTATAAGCTCCCCCAAATATCTGTGCTTCAAAATGTCCAACTCTGGTTTCAGGTTTAAAAGAGAGCATCATTTTTATTAAAGTGATTGTGGCAATATTACCATACATTGCTGTGGTTTTTCCCCTTGCTGTCATAAAAGGCAATTGAAAATGATTCATTCCGCCAACTCTGATTTTTTTATTGAAAATACACACTGCAACTCCGGAACCTATAACAGTGGATATGCTTAAAGCCTTTTCAGGCACATAAATATATCCCGGCTGTAATAAGTAATTACCATTTTCCATATTAGACTTGCAAACCTGTTTTTATTGTATATTCTATATAAATTATATTTTTCATGCTTTCCTATATCCGCTTGGTAAAACTGCTGACAGATTATGCTTAAGGCCGTGAAGGTTTTCTGACATTCCCACAAAAAAATAGCCTCCCGGCTTTAAAGCCCTGCAAAGTGAGGTTACAACCTTCTGCCTTGTTGGAGTATCAAAATAAATCATTACATTTCTGCAAAAAATTATATCATACATGTCAGTGGGAGTGTCTGTTAATAAATTGTATTTTCCAAATTGAACATGCTTTACAACCTCTGGTTTTACCCTGACATGATTTTCCCACTTGCCTTTGCCTCTCTGGAAATAAGTGTGTAATGTCGAGCGGGGCACCTCTTTAAGCCTGTCAATTGAATAAATTGCTTTTTGGCACTGTTTTAACATAGCGCCGGATACATCAGATGCAAAAATTGAAAATTCAAATCTGTTTTCAAGCAGTTGAACAGCAATGGAAAAAGGCTCTTCCCCACTTGATGATGCAGCACTCCATATATTGAGAGGTCTTGCATTATCAAGGGTTTTTATGAGAAATTCACAATGTTTGTTTTCCCGGAAAAAAAAAGTATGGTTGGTGGTGGCAGCATCAATAAAATCGGCAAATTCCTCTTTACTGCTTGATATCAGGCTTATATAATCAGCCACATTTGATGTTTTTGTAATCCGCATCCTTTTGGAAACTCTGGCAACAAGAAGATTGTATTTTTTATCGTTAAGAACTATACCGGACTCTTTATAAACAATCCTGGAAAGTTTTTTAAACTGAGATGGGCTTATTTTACCTTCAAATGTCATAGTGTCTCCAAAATAGATACAGCCTTTTGTGCAATGGAATGAATATCTACAACATGGTCAACAGCACCAATATTTATAGCTTCTTTTGGCATGCCAAAAACTACACATGATTTTTCATCCTGGGCAATATTGATGCTGCCTGCTTTTTTCATCTCAAGCATTCCAGCAGCTCCATCTTTGCCCATGCCGGTTAGAATAATGCCAAGTGCATTGGCTCCTGCATATCTTGCAACAGATTTAAACAATATATCTGCAGCAGGTCTCTGGTAATGCACCAGGGGGCCTTTTTTAATTGCCACATAATATCTGGCACCGCTTCTTTTGAATATCATATGAAAATTACCAGGTGCTATCAGAACCTGACCATTTGTGACAGTGTCACCATCCCGGGCTTCTTTTACACGCATCTGGCATAATTCATCCAGCCTTTGTGCAAATGATGTTGTAAATGCTGCAGGCATATGCTGGACAGCTACGATACCCGGAGTATTTCTGGGCAGTCTTGTTAATACATGTTTTAAGGCTTCGGTTCCCCCTGTGGAAGAGCCAATTGCTATTATTTTATTTGTGGTTGCAGATAAAGCTTTTGATTGAATTCCCGGCAGTGACCTGTTTAAATTTCCTGCCTTTGGTTTTAAAGGCAGTTTTGCTTTGTAAACTGCTCTTATTTTCTGGGCAAGCTGAATACTCATATCACCCACAGAATAGGCAGCACTTGGTTTTGCAATAACCTCAAGTGCTCCAAGTGATATTGCTTCCAGGGCAATTTGACTGCCTTTTGCCGATAAAGAACTGACAATGATTACAGGAATAGGGTGATGTTTCATTAATTTACCAAGAAATGTAATGCCGTCCATGCGGGGCATTTCAATATCAAGGGTAATAACATCCGGTTTTAATTGAACAATTTTGTCTCTTGCAACATAGGGATCAGGAGCAGTACCCACAACCTGTATTCCTGCCTGGGCAGACAGCTGTTCTGAAAAAACTTTTCTTACAACAGCAGAATCATCAACAACAAGAACTTTTATGTCAGATTTAAAATTTGGGAGGGCCATCCACAAATCTCCTTTAATAAATCAATATAATATTAATCCAGACTTATATTCAAAGCCATGACTGCACCAGGGGTCTGTATAATATTGAACAAGAGAGAGTCAGAAATTTTTGTTTCATCTATCATTGCCGGAATATCAAGTTCAAAGGGAACTTTTGATTCAACTTTTCCAAGAGCATTACCGCAGACCATATTCAAAACTTCAGTCAGTGTTCCTGAAATATGTTCACTGGTAAGCTCTTCTTTTGGTGTTCCCATAAAATTTTCAGCCATCTCTCCAAGAAGGCTTTCAGGAATCAAAAGAGTAATCTTTCCTGAAACATCGCCGGAAAATTTCAGCTGACAAGCCATATCAGGCTTATATTCTTTCATTCTCTCATTGATTGCTTTGCTCTCTTCTCCAAACTCAACCGGCAAAAAAAACATGGTCTCCATAACTTCAGAAATCGAAGTCATCATCTTCGTTGTTAGAGCTGTCATCAAGGTCGTCATCGAAATCTACCTCCCCGAGAATATTGATTAATAGATCCCTGATAGTTTCAGGGGTAAATGGTTTAGTGATATATCCGGCTGCACCAAGATCTGTAAATTCTTTGATCTTGGCATCATTGCTCTCTGTAGAGATGACAACAATGGGGATATCCTTTAAAAGTTCATCACCTTTGATTGCTTTAATAAGTTCCATGCCGTTCATGACAGGCATATTGTAATCAGTGATTACAATATCAATCCAGCCGTTTTTCATAATTGCAAGTGCCTCTTTGCCATTACCGGCTTCATGAAATTGTGCACTCCCATAACCGGCAGTTTTAAGAGTTCTTTTAATAACAGAACGCATGGGCAAAGAATCATCAACTATCAGTATTGAATAAGACATTATTCCCTCTTTATTAATTTGTGGCAGTTAAACTATATTTAATAACTCTTCTATCTCCTGCATATCAACACCAAACTGGGCAATAATCAGTGCAATATCATCAGCTTTCATACCAAGTTTTTCCATTGCCTGATTTTTAAAACGGTATGAAAGGCCGTCTGCACCAACTCCCATCCCCATCATCATGCAGATGCAGTCAGCAAGATAGACAGCAGCAATCTCTTTATCTTCCATCATGGCTTCATCAGTAAGGTGATGGTGTCTGATAATCTTAACCATTCTCGGACTGAATTTCCACATTTTTGCTATCATTGCTCCAAGTTCAGTATGATCAATACCAAATACTTTTTTTTCAGCCTCCCGGAAACTTAAATTTCTGTTTTCCACAAGATTTTTAATCTTTTTGGAAGATTGTGCAACATGTTTTTCCAGGATAATTTTACCAATATCTTTTAACAGAGCTGAGGTAAATATTGTATTCTTATTTTTAAGACTCAAGCTTACAGCCACCTGTTTTGCAATGACAGCCGAAGATACTGAATATTTCCACATATCCCCCTCTTCCAGACCATATCCCTCCTGGCTTCCGCCAAGAGTTTCTGTACCCGACTTTAACAGAACAAGTTCAATAACCTGATCTGTTCCCATCATATTAACAGCATCTTTTATGGATTCAGCAGGGTTTTTAAGGCCAAAAAAAGCAGAGTTACATGTTTTTAAGACACTTGCGGTCATAATGGGATCATATTGAATGACATTGGCAATATCTCCCATGGATGAATCTGGATTATCCACCACTGCAAGCAGTTGATTGGCAACAGCAGGAATGGGTTTTAAATTTTTAATCTCTTTTATAAATTCCTGAATTGTGGTCATATCTTCACCTCCTGTGAGCCAGAAGTTTTGACAAAAATATCACCTGTTGAAATTTCAATTCTCACAGTCCTGTTCACGTTTCCGCCGACATTCTGCTTATTGATCATGACATTGTTTTTAAAAAACATTTTCTTTAGTGCCATGTAATTTCGTTTCCCAATATTAAAAAAACCTTTTTGATCAAGAATTTCAGCTCCACCTGCTGCATATATCTTCATTCGCTGCTTAACAGCTCCAAGTTGATAAGCTGACTTAAAAAGTCTTGGGATACCTGAATCTGCAAACATATATGGTTTTGCCCTTGCTTTGTCTTTATCAAGGGAAGATTCCGGCAGCATATAATGCAGCATTCCTGCAACTTTTACCACAGGGTCGTATATTACAAGTCCAATGCAGGAACCAAGGGAATATGTAATAATTGACTCCCCAGTATTATTACTCACTTTCATATCTGCAACACCAACAATCTGCTTCATTGAATATTCCTTTTATTTATTCTTTTGATACAAGTTCGAAAATTCCATGAATATCAAGGATAAGCCCAACCCTGCCATCTGCAAGAATAGCTCCTCCTGCAACCCCTTTTACACTTTCAAGGCTTTTTCCAAGGCTTTTTATAACATATTCATCTTTACCAAGGAGTTCATCCACAAGCAGGGCTCTTTTTTCATCTTTTGATTCAACCACCACCACAATGCTGTCCTGTATATCTTTTTTCTCTTTATTGCTGCCAAATATTTCATGCAGACGAATTAGAGGAGCCAGACTACCCCTGTCTTTTATCATCTCACTTTTACCTTCCACAGTATAATATTCGTCATCTGCCGGTTTAAAAGCTTTCTGGATTGCCATGGTGGGAATTACATATCTTTCATCTTCCACCCGTACCAGCATGCCATCAATAATGGCAAGTGTAAGTGGAAAACTTATGGTAAATTTACTTCCTTTACCTTTTTCTGATTCAATATTAAGCTGACCCCGAAATTTTTCAATTCCGGAACGTACAACATCCATGCCAACACCTCTGCCTGAGACATCTGTAATCTCCTTTGCAGTAGAGAATCCCGGCTGCATGATAAGGTCATAAATCTGAGCATCTGTCATCTGTTCTTTACCGCTGATAAGACCTGTACTCAGAGCTTTTTCAAGGATTACATCCTTGTCAAGGCCTTTGCCGTCATCTTCTATCTCTATGATAATATGCCCGCCTTTATGATAGGCGCGAAGCACAACTTCTCCCTGGGAAGGTTTGCCATGTTCAAGGCGATTCTGTTCATCTTCAATCCCATGATCGCAGGAGTTTCTGATCATATGCACCATGGGTTCATAAAGTGTATCAACGACATTTCTGTCAATTTCTGTATCTTCACCCTCCATGATTAGATTAATCTGTTTACCTGATTTGCGGGAGAGATCTCTTACCAGCCTTATCATTTTCATAAATGTGGCTTTGATGGGAATCATACGCATGGACATTGCTATGGTCTGCATATTACTGACAATCTGACCAAGCTGGGTGACGCTTTGACTCAAATCAGAGTCATTTGCAGTTTTCTGCTTTAACATTGACTGGGCAATAACAAGCTCTCCTGCATAATCCACCAGATCATCAAGTTTTTGAGTGCTGACCTTAACCTGGGTTGCGGCCGGCTGTTTTTTACCCTGTTTAACAGTTTGTTTCTGTTTTATTAACGCAGAGGCAACCTGTGTGGGAGCTACTTTGTTTTCATCAATGAGAATCTCACCGATTTTTTTATCCGGCTGATCTTTTTGTTTTTCAAGTGCCTGATCAAGATCCCGGGAAGAGAGTTCTCCCTTTTGAACAAGAATTTCCCCAATAGGTTCTGTATCGCCGCTGGCAAGAGCTGCCTGCAGTTTTTTAAGTTTGTCGCTCAAAGCTTCAATATCAATTTCATTTGAGGGAGGTATAAATCCTGTTTCAGTACCCTCCTGCACTTTGCCAAGAAGCTTTTTCAAGGTATCAACAGATTCAAGAATAACATCTGTTGCTGTATCATTGATTATAAAGTCACCGCTTCTTGCACTGTCCAGAAAATTTTCCGTTGTATGGGAGAGTTTATTTATTTTTGTCAGGGATAAAAATCCAGATACACCCTTTATGGTATGAAAAGGTCGAAAAATATCATTGATAATATCTTTATTTTCAGGATCCTGCTCAAGTTCGATAAGATTGATCTCAATTGAATCAAGATTTTCTCCTGCTTCAGATATAAAATCAACAAGAATTTCCATATCATCTTCTGATACTTCTTTAGGCTCTTCCGGTTTTTCCATTTTTGGTTTTTCCTTGGCAGGTTCTTTCATTTCAGATTTTTGTTCTTCCGGTTCTTTTTTTTCGGATATTTTTTGCGCTTCTTCAGGGTTAATATTTAATAAATCCAGAACATCAGAATAATCAAAACCGAAAACCTTACCTTTTTTTTCACAGTTATATACTGATTTGAGCAGTACAAGGCCCTCTTCAATGGGTTTTGTATTATGAATGTTTTCAAGGGTCATCTGTTCTACATACTCTTTGCAGGCTGCTGCAATTTCAAGCAGTGTATTGAAATTTTGTTCCCGGGAAAGTTCAATAATTTGATCCAGAGTGTTAAGCATCTGACCAAGGTCTGGAATACTGCCGGGACAAAATCCTCTGATTAATAAAGCAAATTCATTAAGTCTCTCTTCGATCTGGTCTGTTGGGCTGCTGCTGGCATCACTGGCAGGTTCCAGGCTGTCTTTAACATGGTCAGAACTATCTTTAACAGATTCAGAGCTGTCTTCTACAGGATCTGAATTTTGCAGACTCTGTTCAGATTGTTTTAAAGTATTTATAGATGAGGATATTTCAGACACCAGGTCATTTAAGGCAGACATTTTTTGATCAACATCTTCAGGATTATCTCCCAATAGGCCATCAATGATCTTTCTTGCTTTTAAGATCATTGTTGCTGTCTCTTTTAAAGTCAATTTCATGCAGTTGCCATGAATCTGTTTTAAAATCGGCAGTAACCCGGACAGACTTTCAGGCTCTTTCGGGTCTGCAAGAATCAGATCGCAGGAAAGTCTTTCAATCTGCTCTTCAACTATCTTATATTCCATAATGATGCCTCTGTTAGTTGAAACTTTGTTTGTTTTTAGCTGTGAAGCAATACTGCTGTTAAAGGTACAGAGTCTTTAAATTAAAGACCCTGTACCCGGTTATAGTTTAAAAGTTTTCAAAATCCTCGTCATCATCAAATGGTATTACCTGATCCGGACGTACTTCTCCGGAACCTGCACCCAGCATTTTTTTCTTGCCTGCCGGGGCTGTCTGGGGTTTGGAAGAGATTGTTCTAATTTCCTTATGTGCCTGAAAAGTTGTACCCTGGCCTTTTTTACCGCTTACAAGCTGTACAAGTTCTCCCACATAATCTTTGAGCTGCTCTGCCTGGGCATTCATCTCTTCAGAAGCAGATGCTGACTCTTCTGCATTGGCAGCATTCTGCTG
>JAOZRI010000465.1 GCA_029940235.1 Desulfobacula sp.
TTTTTTACTGCAAAGTAAAAGAGCCACCTTTGCAAAGGCATTAAATCCAAGCACAGCAGGGACTGCAAAGAATCGAATGTATTTCACAAGCCATAACAAAAAAGGAAATTCTTTCTCTTTTGGCAGGAAAAACCCGGAAGTATTTGTAATGATGATTTTATCAACTCTGTCAATATTATCAACTGCCCAGGCAAGTCCAATCATACCGCCCCAGTCATGGACAATAAAGCTTATTTTTTCTTTTAGATCCAGAGAATTTATTAAAGTATCAAGATCTCTTACCCGAGACTCAAGAGTATAGTCATAGTTTTTTGTATCGGGTTTGTCTGAAAACCCGCATCCTATATGATCCAACGCAATTGCACGATAATCTTGAGAAAGCTCCTGGATCAGATTTCTGAAATAAAATGACCATGTGGGATTGCCATGAACCATGATAACAGGTCTGCCTTCTCCTTTATCAATATAGTGAAGGTCATGGCCATTGATATCAATAAAATTGGATTCAAAGGGATAAAATTCTTCAAAACCTTTTGTGGACAACAGCTTATTATTAAAAGTCTTTTCTAACATTTGATCTCTTTAATATTTGGTTTACCATTCAACACCGAGTATATAACAATTAAGCCCGGAACCAACACCTATAAATGCAACAAAATCATCGGGCTGTAAAAAACCTCTTTCATCAGCAATAGCAGCAGTAATGGGAAGAGAAACCGTTCCTATATTACCAAGGAATGGAAAGGTGGCAAAATCTTTTTTTATATCCACATTTAAAGCCTCATAAAATTTCTGATGATGCAGTGCCCCCACCTGATGCCCGATAAATTTGTCCGGCTTTCCATATGGAAGATTAAATTCAGCCTTAAATTTATCAAATGTCTTTTTTACAAGAACAAGACCATTTTCCAGAACTTCCTGGGCCTTTGTTCTCATGATAACCTTTGAATTTGTAGGCATGCCGTTTTGTTCAAATTTCCAGTAACAAAGTTTATGATGCTCAGTGGCATTTTTTACCACTCCGCCTATAAGTGCATGACGCTGATTGTCTGGGTCACCGAGTGTTCCGTCAGTTAAAAGTACTGCAGCAGCTCCTGATCCGCCTGTCATTGTAGCTATGACTTCTTTGTAGAATTCAAGGCTTCGATTGACATTGATTTCTTTAATAGTTGATTCAATGATCTGTCTTGATGTTTCACACGATACCACAAGACCTGCTTTAATATTACCAAGTTCTATCTCATTGGCAATATTTATAATGCCTGTTATCATTCCAAGACATGCACTTTTAACATCATAAATATGGGCATCTTCTGAAATATTTAATTTGTCAGCAACATAACATGATGTAGCTGGTTCAAAACCGTCCTGACCAACTCCGCAATAGACAAGAGCACCGATATCATGGGAAGAGATTTCTGCTTCATCAAGAGCTTTTTGTCCTGCAATAGCTGCATGTTCAGAAAGGGTATGCTCCTTTTCCCAGTACCTTCTCTCTTTTATACCGGTCAGAGGTTCAAGCTGGCCTAATCCCATTCCTATTGCATTGTAAAAAGGTTCAAGCTTTTTTTCTATCTCATTTGTAGTTACAATATCAGGAGCAAGCTCATATCCAAATGATTCTATGAAGACTTTTGAATATTTCATGGTTGTCCCCAGAGAGATGTAAAATCATTTTTGGTTAATCCAACAATTTTAAGTCCCATGTCCTTATAAAGAACAATTCTTAAATCATCGGAAAACATGTGGGCATCGGCAATTACATATGGTTCAGGATTATAAGCCATCTCTTTTATCTCAATCTCATATCTTACTTTTTTTGTTTCTGTTGTAACGGGTCCACGGCATTTGAGATCACTTTCATTATTTAACACTACATCATAAAAAACATCATCCCGGTCACTTACCCAGCCCATTCTCTGGGTGAAAACCCGGAGAGCATGGGCACAACATTCATACATCAATGTTCCAGGCATTACCATATCATCAATGAAATGGCATTTTAAAAACCAGTCATCTTTATGAATATCTGCCTCGGCAGTAATTAAACCAAGACCAAATCTTCCGCCCTTGGGATCAAACTCAAGGATTCTGTCAATAAGATGCATGCGATTCCCGGGAAGCCTTAAGTGCTCTCCAAGGTTTTTATTTTGAAAATCATCTCCAAAAGCTTTGCCAAGATTTCCTTCTCTTAAAGCCTGTACTTTTTCATCAGACATCTTAAGTCTTTTAACAGGC
>JAOZRI010000466.1 GCA_029940235.1 Desulfobacula sp.
GCCATGATATTCCAGTTTTCAGGATAGTCAATGACACTTTGAATAAATGGCCAGGCACGGCACATATAAGGTTTTACAGGATGGATGGTGCATTGCTCTGTTTTATCAAAAAAGATACAATAACCATCACTACCAAGTGTTAAAACATATCTTGACCCTGATTTGTCACAATATGTAAAAATAAATTTATTGGGATCAACATTAATATATGCAGCTATTTTTTCAATGTTTTGTTTTGTAACATATGTCCCGCCATAGCCTTTGCAGCACGCCCCACACTGCTGGCATTTAAAAATATCATCACCTGTTTTGTATTGAGAATCCATATTTTTTAATATCCATATCTTTTTTCAAGGGCTTTTTGCATTGTAAGCTGATCAATATATTGCAAATCCCCACCCATGGGAATTCCAGAAGCAATCCGTGTAATTTTTATTTTTTTAGATTTTAATTTCTCAAGTATATAGGAAGCTGTAGCCTCTCCCTCAACATTGGTTTTGGTAGCAAGAATAATCTCTTTTATTTTGTTACAATCAGCTCTTTTTAATAATTCGTGTATCCTGATATCCTCGGGACATATACCATCCATGGGAGAGAGGGCTCCTCCCAATATGTGGTAGGTGCCTGAAAATGCATTGGATTTTTCAATGGCAGCCATATCAGTCGGGTTTTCCACCACACAGATAATAGATTGATCCCGCAGTGGATCAGAACATATCCGGCATATATCCTTGTCACTTAGAGAAAAACAGATCTGACAAAATTTGACACTTTTTTTTAATCCAACAATGTCAGCTGCCAGAGTTGAAGCCTGGATATCAGGAGCATGGAGAATATGTAAAGCAAGCCTTTCCGCGGTTTTTTTCCCAATACCAGGAAGTGTTGAAAGAGAGTTAATCAGTCTTAAAATTGGTTCGGGATAATGATTCATGGATTTTTAAACGACCTGTTAAAGCCTACATATTATAGACCAGGTATATTGAGCCCTCCGGTAAGCTTACTCATTTCCGAAGATACCATTTCCTGGGATTTATTTAAAGCATCATTAACAGCTGCAAGAATAAGATCCTGGAGCATTTCAATATCGTCTGGATCTACAACTTCTTTTTCCATAACAATGGATTCTATCTTTTGTGCACCATTGGCAATTACTTTTACCATACCGCCGCCAGCAGATGCTTCAATTGTTTTTGTTGCCAGTTCTGCCTGGGTCTTCATCATCTTTTTTTGAAGTTGCTGGGCCTGTTTCATCATTGAGTTCATATTTTTCATAATATTGTTCCTTTATATAATAGTTACAGGCTGTCAATTGATTATTTCTCCATTAAACATAGCCTGTGCTTCCACAACCATTGGATGGTTCAAAGCAGCCTGTCTGTTTTTTTGTTTACTATTATCGTTCTGGGTTAATTTTGTATTTTGGGAAACTATGTTGATTGCCAGGTTTTTTCCAAGAAATTCTCTGCAGAGGATTTGAAGTTCCTTTTTTTTACTTTCAACTCTACTGTTCTCAAATCTTGAACAATTTTTTAATTCAATAATAATTTCATTGTCACTGTTCTCTTTTTTCACACCTTTTGAAAACAGGGTAAATATAACAGGGAATTTTTGTTCTATTTTATTTAGAAAGCCTGCCCATGTTTTATCTTCTAAATTATTTTTTTGTATTACGACAGGATCGGATGTACTTTGATATTGAGGCGCAGGAGTTGGTTCCCTTACGACTTGATTGTTATTATCATTTTCCTGACTGTAATTGTGCAGGTTTTCATTAGCACCGACACTGGGTGTGGACTCAATCTTACCGGTGGATAGTGTACCCTTTGAATCCATCAGTTGTGACAGGGTGTCAAGTTTGTTTATAATTTGATCTATCTGTGCACCAGGGTTGATCTCAAAAAGTTTTAAAAGCACCATCTCAATTGCAATTTTAGTGTGTGAAGAGTATCTGACAATGGATTCTTCATCCAGAAGAACCTGTAAAATGGTGTTTATAAAGCCACTTGAAAGTTTGTTGGTTTCCTGTATAATTTTCTCTTTTTCCAGATTAGTGATATTAGCGGCAGGTGTATCTTTGCCGCACAGCTTAATAATATTATAATTTCTAAAGTGTTGGATTATATCAGAATAGAATTTTTTAAGGTCAATACCTGAATTATTAACTTTTTCTATGATATCAATAATTTTGGCACCATCTTGCTTGAAAATAGCAATGGAAATATCATGCATGATTTGCTG
>JAOZRI010000467.1 GCA_029940235.1 Desulfobacula sp.
TTAGAGTATTTTTATTAAATATTATTTCTGCCCTTCAACCTTCACATGGCATGACGTGCATGAAACAGGTCCTGGTCCCTTTCTTCCCTTGGGATCTCCGGCTTCAATATTAGTTTTTTTGTGGCATACCTTACAATTTTCATGCATTGCATTTTCAAGCAACAGAATACTTTTTCGATTTTGTTTGGTTTTCTTTAGATCAGTATGACATTCAACACACTGCTGAACATTGTCACCAAGTTTAAGATCTTCTAATGGATTTCCGTCTTTGTCATGGTGACACTCACCACAGGATATTTTATAATCTATATTATGTTTTTTATGAGTAAAGACAAAAACTTTATATTTTGGAGGGGTATATTTTCTTATTGTATATTTATTATAATCCATTGTTATTTCGTCGGAAACTTCAGTTCCGGCTTGCAGACCTGTTGCAGCAAAAATTACAGCTATCCCGGCAGTTAGAAGCCAAGTCAGTAACTTTTTATTCATAATCAATTTTACTCCTATATAAGGTTAAACATCTCTTTTAATTTTATATTGACAGCATTCCAATTCCATCAATATTCTTAAAACTTTTACACCCTGAAGTGCTGAAAAGTCAATAGTAAAATATTGAATTTTAACGCCATACAGCCTATTGTAATCTATTATATTTCACATCCCGATATCTTTATAGAGTTTATATCGGGAGTATCTGTTTTTTATTTTACATCTGTTCTTATGTGACATTCACTACATGATGTAGGCGGTGCAGATTCTTTAAATCCTCTGGGATCACCGGCTGCCATATTCATTTCCTTGTGGCAGGCAATGCAACTTGCGTGGTAGGCATTTCTAAGCAGCATAATACTAGTTCGATTTTTTTTTGTCGCTTTTAGCTCTATATGGCATTCCGCACACCGCTTGACGTTATCACCCATTTCAAGGTCTATATGGTGACACTTGTCACAGGAAATTTCAGAGTCCATAGCATGTTTTGCATGTGGAAATTCAACGAAATTTCGATTGGAAGTTTTAAACATACGCTTTTCATAGTTATTATAATCCATTGTAATATCATCATAAAATTCACTTCCAGCATAAAGAGCTGTTGCAGAAAAAAGCACAGAGATTCCAGCAGCTAAAATCCAAGTCAGTAACTTTTTATTCATAACCAGTTTTACTCCTATAAGATTTAATATTTATTCCATGTTTTATTTTGACAGCATCCGCCATCCTATCAGTTTGTTTGAGAGCAAATTTCATTTTTTCATTTATATACTTAGAGTTTTTAAACCCTGAAGCAGTGAAAAGTCAATAGTAAAAATATTGATTTTTAAACATTATCACCATCGTCTTCTGTATTATTTTGCTCTTTGGGCTCTGATTCTTTTTCCTGATCTTTTTTATTATTATCAACAACCTTTCTTTTACCAAATATCCTGGCTCCAATAATGCTGATTTCATAAAGCACCATTAAGGGAAGCGCCATCATAATCTGGGTAACAACATCAGGCGGTGTGATAAGGGCAGCACCCACAAAAAACAGTAATAGAGCATATTTTCTGTTCTTTTTCAAAAAATCTACTGTAACAAGTCCCATTCTTGCCAGAAAAGTTAGCACAAGGGGCAGTTCAAAAACAAAACCAAAGGCAAGAAGCATTTTTGAGGCAAAGGAGAGATACTCCTTCATGGATGGCATGGCATGAATTGTTTGAGTGGCAAACCCGAGGAAAAATTTAAATCCATAGGGAAACACAATAAAATACCCAAAGGAAGAGCCAATGAGAAAGAAAAAAACTGAAAGGAATACAATGGGTAATAAATATTTTTTTTCAGTTCTGTAAAGTCCTGGAGATACAAACATCCAGAATTGGTAAAAAAGAACAGGGGTTGCCACAATAATTCCTGCAAGCAGTGAGACTTTCAGGTATGTAAAAAATGCTTCGGGAAGTCCCGTAAAAATCATCTGTGCATTACCGTTTTCGCCCATGGCAATGACAAGGGGGGCAATGAGAATCTCAAATAATTTTTCTTTAAAGAAATATGCGACTGCAAAGCCTGCACCCACAGCAATAAAAGAGCGAACCAGTCGATCTCTTAATTCACCAAGATGCTCTGTAAAAGGGCTTTTTCCTTCTTTACTCATATTTTAATTTGTGTCTGATTTATGGTTGGGTTTGTTATTTGGCTGGTTTGAATCTTCATTATTCTTTGAATTTTGACTTTTTAATGGAGTTTCAGGGGTGTCTGTA
>JAOZRI010000468.1 GCA_029940235.1 Desulfobacula sp.
CTCAAAAGAGAGCATCCGGAGAGGAGACCAATACATACAATTTAAAGCTTGTGGACAAAAATGGAAATGTATTTGTAGAGATAACCAGCTTTGAAATGGTAAAGCTTAATAAAGTTGACCCTGAAGATCAGATTGCTGATCTGGTTGAATTTACATCTGCAAAATAAAAAACAAAGGCCAAACACTGAAAAGCTGTCTGCTTTCAGCAAAAAGATACAACACTTTAAAATTGCCATGGCGATTTTAAAGTGTTGTATAAAATATTATTAAAGTCTTCTTTTGAGTGAGCCCTAAAGATGAATGATTTCAATATCTGTATCTGTTATCTGGGCATATACAGTCCCGGCAGCATGGTTGTTTCAAGCATCAGACGCTGGGATTCAAAGCTATTTTTATCATTGTCGTCTGTAAATTGTATTATATCTCCAAAGGTTAAAGTCACCTTTGAAAATGGTTTTGGGAGCATGAATCTATCCCAGGATTTAAAAAACCATGCATTTTCAGATGTGATATAAAATGGTACAATAAAAGCATTGGTCTCCTTTGCTATCTTAATGGCACCAGCTTTAACTTTTCCAATTGGTCCTGTGGGACCGTCAAGAATATGGGCACCAAAACCATGTTGTTTTATATGAGAAATCATTGCCCCCATGGCATTTTTACCTCCCCTTGTGGAAGATCCTCTTGCAGTATGCCATCCTATTTTGTTGGCCACACCTGCTATGAGTTCCCCATCCCTGCTCTGGCTTATCATGATGCCCGGGTTGAATTGTGAATATGTGCTGAAATGACGTATGGCAGCAAAGAACTGCTGATGCCAGGCACACAGAAGAACCGGTTTGTTTTGACCCAGCAGGTTTTGCCATTTTGTTTCGTTTACAATACGCAATCGCAAAGTCATGCTGTAAATCTGGATAAAATAATAGACAAAAAGCATAAATGGACGTGTGTATATGATGGATTTGAATTTTTTAGACATTGTCACTAAAACCTGAAAGTTTGAATTCCATTGTAACTTTACCTCTTTTTTGATTAATTTTTATTATTTGATCATAGTATCTAAGTTTTTTGTTTAAGCCTGTTTACAGGATTAAAATAGTATCAAAATGAAAACTATTATCATGCAGGCAAATATAGCAATAAGTCAATAAATTTATTAAAATCTATATATTTGCTGTAAAACATCTCAGATGTGATACCCGTTCCAGGGCATTTACACAGTCGCTGGATGGACATCGCAACAAGTTTTATGATTATTCTTTAATAAAGGACATTTCAGCATATCCTTCCTGATTAAATTATATTTTCGCCAGAGTTGATTTGTTGAAACGCCTTTACAGGCGCTCAAAATGTTGATACAGAATTCTTTAAATGAATTTCATATTAATTTAATCGCATATTATTCAAATTGACATGATGTGTATTTTGCTATCAATATATTGAATGATATGCGGGCAACCGGATAATTACTTGTTATAATTTAAGAGGTAGAATGGAGTCCATATTATTCTAATGCTGGCGTGTCTTGCATGATAGAACCTCACGGTCTATCATGCCTTCGGCAATTAATTTTTAGTTGGAATATCGAAATTTTGGAGAGCAGGACACAATGGTAAATAAGAAAGCAGAAGATCAGCCCTTTGAAAAAACGCTCTGGCTGACAGCAGATAAATTGCGCAAGAACATAGATGCCTCAGAATATAAACACGTTGTTATGGGGTTGATTTTTCTCAAATATATTTCAGATTCTTTTGAAGAGCTTTATGTAAAACTTACCGAAGGAAAAGGAGAATATGAAGATGCCAATCCTGAAGACAAGGATGAATATAAGGCAGAAAGTATTTTCTTTGTTCCTGAAACCGCACGGTGGAGATATCTTGCCGCCCATGCAAAACAACCGGATATTGGCAAGCGGATTGATGACGCTATGATTGTCATTGAAAAAGAAAACCCAACACTTAAAGGTGTTCTGCCCAAAGAATTTGCAAAACCCAACCTTGACAAGCAGTCCCTTGGACAGCTCATCGATCTTGTCGGCAAAATTGCCCTGGGTGATGCCAAAAGCCGTGCCAAAGATGTTTTAGGTCGGGTGTACGAATATTTTTTAGGTCAATTTGCCTTGGCAGAAGGCAGAAAAGGTGGCCAGTTTTATACCCCTGAAAGTATTGTCCGGTTGCTGGTCGAGATGCTGGAACCCTATAATGGAAGAGTCTTTGACCCATGTTGCGGCAG
>JAOZRI010000469.1 GCA_029940235.1 Desulfobacula sp.
TTTAGGCTCTCTTCTGGAATTCCACAACCTGTATCTTTTATGACGAGCTCAATGGCCCCTGCATTGATTTGAGATCCTGTAACATCTAAACATCCCCCCTCTTTAACAGCCTGGAATGCATTATTTATCAGGTTGACAAGAATTTGTTGAAATTTACCTTTGTCTGTTTCCATATCGGGAATATTATCAGGGATTGAAACGGTCACATCTATCCCTTTGTATTCCGCCTCTTTTTTATGAAAATTGAGTACCTCAGTTACCATTTCCTGCAAATTTATTTTTTTAATTTTGACATCAAATTGTCTTACAAATCCAAGAAGTTGTTGTGTAATAGTACCGCACCTGTCAACTGCATCAAGAATGGAATCAATTTCTTCAACTATTTCATCACTGTTTAGAGATTCATTTTTGAAGCTGTAAAGGTCTTTTATATAACCTGCAGTTTGATTTATTACTTCCAGAGGGTTGTTTATCTCATGGGCAACTCCGGCTGCAAGCTGTCCTATGGAAGCAAGCTGTTGATTTTGCTCCATCTGCAACATAGCCTGGGCCTTTGTTTCGTCTAACATGTAAAGCTTGTTTACCATGGATGTCGATGCTAAAGTAATGATTAGGATAATTAGAACAACACTGATCCCAACAGTCCAGTTGATATTTTGACGTAATTGCTGCCATGTCTGCATCATGCCTGCTTTTTCTTTTTGTACCACAAGAATAAAGGGTGTAACAGCAAGGTTTGTGGAAATAAAAGAGTGACAAGAGATGATCATTCTGGTCTTCTGGTCAGGTGTCATTATGGTTTCTGATTTACCGGGGTCATCAGAAAAAATTAAATCCGTTTTGGTAAAAATTTTTCCATGGCGAGTTGAAGCAGTCTGCAACACACCTTGATGATTGACTAAAAAAATATCAGCATGGTCTCCGGTTTTGTATGAAGAAATTTTTTGAATCAATCGTTCAGTATCAAGTGTTGCCCGTAAGATAAAAAAGGAGCCATTCGGAGCTACAGATTTAACTGCAATGATGATATGTGGAATATCTCTATATCCAGTGAACACTTCACTGATAAAATTTGTTTTTTTCAGGCTTTGCAAAAACCAGGGCTGAGTCTTATAGTTTTTCCCTTCAAGGTTATATGGGCCGGCATAAGCAATCTGATTGCCACCCATGTCAATAACACTTAAATCTGTTAATCCTCCAAATCCAAGCTTTAGATTTTTTAAAACCTCAGCAAGTTTTTTATCATTGGCTAATTGTTCATACCCCTTCTCATTAATAGTAAAAATCAAAGCATCCAATCTCTCTTCCATAAAAAAAGATATGGAGCTTTTTACATTGGAAGTGAGACGTTCGGTACGAAGATTTAACTCAGAATCTACAGATTTTTGAATAAGTTGATAGTGTATAATTGTCACAATAAAAAGAGGAGATAAGGCTGTAAGTACCAGAATAAAAATACTTGTAGTCCAGAGGTTCCAGTAATCGGTAAAGGTATAAAAAGATTTTAAATGAACATTGTGGCGGTGGAATACAGGCCAGACGCTTTTCATTGAGTTCAAAACCTTAGTTAACATTCCTAAGTCTCCTTAATTTGTTCCAGAATGGTCATAAGCTGATCAATACTCAGTGGTTTATGTATAAACATATATGCGCCAAGCTTATCACACTGCTGCCGATCCTTTTCTGTCCCATGTCCGGTCAAAATTATAATAGGAATAGTCGGATTCATTATTTTTATCATAGACAATACCCGAGTACCGTATATATCTGGTAACTGGAGATCAAGCAGAATAAGCGTAACTGAATTAGTATGCTTTTCAATCCAGTCAAGTGCTGTTTGACCATCATAGCATATTTCACAACTGCATCCACGCAACTCAATGCGCTTGGCCAGCATGACAGCAAATTTTTTTTCATCATCTATAATCAATATGTCAATATGTTTCATTTTAATATCTTTTTTTAGTTGACTGTTTAAAAACAATACTCTATAAACCTAATATATCAAACTTAGTTTCGTTTGTAAACAATAAAATTAGGAGATTGATTAAATGTTAAACATATTTAAGGATTCTGTAAATAAATTACTTGTGGCGTTAGTAGTTTTTGCATTGAGTTCTCCACTTACTGCTTTTGCAGCTGAACAAGTTGTAATAAATGGCGGAGATAAGCCATGGTGGTTCTGGCCGCTTATCTTATTCTTTTTTTGTTTTATACTTGGCATA
>JAOZRI010000470.1 GCA_029940235.1 Desulfobacula sp.
CAAAACCCATATTTGGGCGTAAACTTGCCCAGATGCAAGGCGCAAACAATTTTGCAACCGCAAGTGTACTGTAGTACATGAGGATTGCAAAATTGTGAAGCAACGCCGCAGGTGGGTGAGTTTACGCCCAAATATACCAGGAGGGGAAAATGAGTTATAATGAAAAAGTAGTAGTCACCTGTGCAATAACCGGTGTATTGACTGATCCGAATCGGTTTAATGTACCTGTGACACCCAAACAGATGGCTGCAGCCACAAAACAGGCATTTGATGCCGGTGCCACCATTGTTCATGCACATTTCAGGTCACAGGAGGCAGGTGCTGGCGCCTTTCCCACCTGGGACATTACAGATGTTGGAACTATTCTCACAGCCATGAAAGAAGAGGTACCTGAAATTATTATTAACATGACTACAGGTGTGATGGGTAATGATATTTCAGAACCACTGGCCTGTCTGAAAACATTTAAACCACAAATGGCTGCCTGCAATGCCGGATCACTGAACTATCTCAAGGTCAGACGGGATGGCACCTGGGCATGGCCCCCTATTCTTTTTGATAACCCTGTGGAAAAGGTAAAAGGCTTTCTTGATGTAATGACAGCAAACAATATTATTCCAGAGTTTGAATGTTTTGACACTGGTATTGTGCGCAGTGTGGGCATGTATCATGCAAATGGTATGTTCCAAGGAAATCCGCATCTCTCCTTTGTCATGGGGGTTGATTCTGGTATGCCGGCAAGGGCTGATCTGCTTCCTATTCTAAAAGATGAATTGCCGAAAAATGCACATTGGCAAGTCATTGCAACTGGAGCTGGTCGTGAAAAAAACTGGGAACTGCACCGTAAATGTGTTGAGCTTGGTGGCAATGTTCGAACAGGGCTTGAAGATACTTTTTACCTGCCCAATGGTGAAAAGGCAACAGACAATGGACAGTTGGTGGAAGCTCTTGTTAAAATAGTTCAGGAGACTGGCCGGGAAGTGGCATCTCCCTTTGAAGCTCGAAATATCCTTGGTATTGAAAAATAAAATAAAACACAGGAGAGATCATAACATGGCAAAAGATTTATATTTCAGCAAAGAGGCAAATATGGTTCGCAATGCAGTCCGTGATTTTGTGAACAAGGAAATCAATCCCCATGTGGACGAATGGGAGGAACAAGGGATGATTCCCCTGCATGATCTCTTTAAAAAAATGGGTGATTTAGGATTCTTAGGCATCCGCTATGATCCAAAGTACGGTGGGCAGGGCATGGACTACTGGGCAGAGACAGCCTTTATCGAGGAACTGGCCAGAACCGATTGTGGTGGTGTACCCATGGCCATTGTGGTTCAGACCAACATGGCAACTCCTGCCATAGATGAATTCGGCAGCGAATACTTAAAGGAGAACTATCTTCAACCTGCCATCACAGGCGAAATGGTAGCTGCCATAGCTGTTACCGAACCTGGAGCTGGTTCTGATGTGGCAGCCATTACAACTTTTGCCAAAAAAGAGGGTGATCACTACATTTTAAACGGTTCCAAAACCTTTATCACCAACGGCACCCAAGCTGATTTTCTCACTCTGCTTGCCCGTACCAGTGATGATCCTGGTTATCATTCGTTTTCCCTTTTTGTGGTGCCCACTAATCTTCCCGGCTTTGAGGTAAGTAAAAAGCTCGATAAGATGGGTATGCGTTCTTCAGACACAGCAGAGCTCTTTTTCGATGATATGAAAATACCTGCCAAAAACCTGATTGGAGAGGAAGGCGCAGGTTTTATCCAGCAGATGATGCAGTTCCAGCATGAACGTTTTGCAGTACTGCCCATGACCTATATTTCAGCAGAAAACTTTATTAACAAGACTGTGGAGTACATTAAAGGGCGTGTGGTTTTTGGCAAACCTCTGATTAAAAAACAGGTGCTCCGACATCGGATATCAGAATGGCTGGCTGAAACCGAAGCCTTACGGCAACTGACCTACCATATTATACGAATGAAAGAAAACAACAGGGATGTAACAAAAGAAATTTCCATGGGCAAACTGCTTGGCGGCAATCTGATGAGCAAAGTAACTGACGGTTGCCTGCAGATGCACGGCGGAATGGGACTGATGAATGAAATGTGGATATCCCGCGCCTACCGCGATACACGGCTGATGTCCATTGGTGGTGGTGCCAACGAAGTGATGTGTGAAATAATTTTTAAGACGGCAGGATATTAATGGGAACACTTCAGGTTATG
>JAOZRI010000471.1 GCA_029940235.1 Desulfobacula sp.
AATGAATTTGTGGAAAAAGAGCTTATTCCCCTTGAGCCTGAATTTCTGGTAAAAGATTTTAAAGAGATGTTACCTCTACTGAGAGAGAAGCAGGCCATGGTAAAAAAAATGGAGTTGTGGGCTCCTAATTTTCCCACTGAATGTGGAGGAATGGGGCTCTCTCTTCTCGAGCATGGCCTTGTATCAGAAGCTTTGGGCAGATCCCCTCTTGGACACTATGTGTTCTGGTGCCAGGCTCCAGATGCAGGTAATGTTGAAATTCTGCATGAGCATGGCACTGACCAACAAAAACAGCTCTTTCTCAACCCCCTTGTGGAAGGTAAAATTCGGTCATGTTTTGCCATGACAGAAGTTGACATGCCAGGCTCCAACCCTGTGATGCTTGAATCCACAGCAGTCAAGGATGGGGATGATTATATCATTAATGGGCATAAATGGTATACAACAGCAGCAGATGGCGCTGATTTTGCAATTGCCATGGTGGTTACAAACCCTGAAGCCTCAACCTATCTTCAGGCCAGCATGATTATTGTACCCACTGCTACAAAAGGCTTTAATCTTGTAAGAAATATTCCAGTCATGGGACATGAAGGCAGTGATTATTTCAGTCATGCAGAGATCCTTTTTGAATCGTGCAGAGTGCCGCAAAAAAACCTGCTGGGGCAGGAAGGTCATGGTTTTGTAATTGCCCAGGATCGTCTGGGCCCGGGACGTATCCATCACTGCATGCGATGGCTGGGAATATGCCAGCGGGCACTTGATCTTATGTGCTTGCGTGCCAATGAGAGGGTAATCTCACCTTCAGGAAAAACCCTTGCAACCCGCCAGACTATCCAGAACTGGGTTGCTGAATCTGCAACTGAACTTCAGGCTGCAAGACTCTTGACTCTTAATTCTGCCTGGCAGATTGATCAAAATGGTGCTGCCCAGGCTCGGGATTCCATCTCCATGATAAAATTTGTTGTGGCAAATACCATGAACAAGATAGTGGATAGAGCTTTGCAGGTACATGGAGGTCTTGGCATGACCGATGATACCATATTGGCTTTCTTTTACCGCCATGAGCGTGCTGCAAGGATTTATGATGGTGCAGATGAGGTTCATAAAACATCTCTGGCAAAAAGGATATTAAGAACATACCAAAAATGATCATCCAAACCGGATTTTCGTCAGGCACTAATTAGAGAGATAATGGTTAATCATATGGATTACAAAGAGTTTAAAAAATTATACGCTGTCTCAAACCAGGATATTTCAAGGGAGGTATTCCATAGAAATCAGGACACTATACAGATTAAAAAAGAGAAAACCGCTGTAAATAATTTAGAGAAGATATTTAACGCTGTGTTTTACATCAGCAGCCACAAAGGTTTTCAGTCCATGAGCATGAGGGATTTAAGTAAAAAAACAGGTATGAGCCTTGGATCATTATATGCCTGTTTCCCCGGCAAAAAAGTACTTTTAGATATCATACAAACCCAAGGGTGGTCCATTGTCAAAAAAGATCTTGTCCAGGTGGCAGGCGCACATGAAAATCCCCATAAAAAGCTGAGAGCAGTGATTAAAGCCCATGTTTTTCTCTCTGAATTATTTGGCCAGTGGTTTTATTTTACATTTATGGAAGCACGCAATATTAAAGCGGTTAAATCCATGGAGGAGTATACCCAGAAAATTTTGACAGATATACTTATTCAAGGGGAGAAACAGGGTGTATTTAAATCCATGGATCATGCTTTAACAGCCAGTATGATAAAAGCCATGCAACAGGAGTGGTACCTGAAACGGTGGAAATATAAAAACTTAAAAATATCGGTTGATCAATATGCAGATCATCTGATCAATTTTGTGGAGTCATTCTGCCTGATTTGAATGGACAGATATAAGATAAAAATTTTATCACTTTTTAAATTGTGGAGGACAATAGTATGGGAGTAACAGATAAAGCCGGTGCAATCAGATTTGGCGAGGAAATAGACCCTGTCGCTATAAAAAAATTTTTACAGGCAAATATCACAGATCTTACAGGAGCTATTGCCATAACCCAGTTTCCCAGCGGATTTTCAAATTTAACATATATGATTGAGATGGGTGGCAGACAGATGGTGCTGCGCCGCCCTCCAATTGGGGCAAAGGTGAAAGCAGGCCATGATATGGGACGCGAATACAGAGTGCTTAAAGCCTTATATCCTGTTTTTCCCTATTGCCCTGAACCACTTGCATATA
>JAOZRI010000092.1 GCA_029940235.1 Desulfobacula sp.
GCTGCCACATCCATACCAACTATATTTGCTTTATACAGGGCCCAAAAATATCTATATGAGAATAATCAAAAGGATGTAAGCCTTGTAATAACCGGTGGTTTGCGGGTGGCTTCAGATTTTGCCAAAGCCCTGGCACTTGGTGCAGATGCAATTGCCATAGGAACTTCAGCTTTAATGGCAATTGGATGCCAGCAATATCGTGTCTGTGGCACAGGTAAATGTCCCATGGGGATTGCCACCCAGAACATTGAATTAAGAAAAAGGTTTGATATAGCCAAAGCTGCAAGGCAGCTTGAAAATTTTCTCACAGTATCTATGCAGGAGATTCAGGATTTTGCAAGATTAACTGGTAATAACAGTGTCCATGGCTTGAGTTTGTATGATCTTTGTACAACCAATTCTGAAATTTCCAGTCATACCGGAATAGAGCATGTGTAATCTCTTCATGAAACCATGAATTTTATATTGATGCTATAATATAAAATTATTGTTCAACTGATGAAAAATCATTGTAAATATTATCATTAAAACCAATATATAGAGAGGAACCGCTTTGTACAGCCGGTGCTCTTAGATTACCTGTCCTGCCAAGGCTTGCTTTCATGATATCATTTCTATTATCAGGTGACGGCTTAAATTCCACGACTTTTTTACCTCTGCCCACAATAATTTTGCTAAATGAGTTGATCAATTTTGATGCAGCTTTTTCTTTAATAGTCTCTTTTCTTGCATCCACGGTTTTTTTTATTTTAATACTGTTCTGGTCAAAAAACTTTTGAGCCTTGGTGCACGATTGTCAGCCTTTTCTAAGATATGCCCACTCTATAGTCATGGTTTTTTCCTTGGTTATTTTTTTACTCTTTTATATGGCATGCAGAGCAAGCTGTAGGGCCGTGATCTTCCCCTGCTTTTTTCTTGGCTCTATGGCATTTTAGGCATGTTTTATTCATAACCTGTTTTTTCTTAAGTTCTTTTTGTGCAATTAAATCTTTTATTGTTCCTTGTTCTTTGGGAAAAATAGAGTGGCATACATTACAATCAACCACTACATTCTGGTGCAGATGGTGGGCGAAACTGATTGGGCCTTTTTTGCCCCCGTCAAGTTTAATCTCTTTGCTGCCTTTATTTTGAACAGCAACAGCTGCTGAGCTTATAAAACAAAATATTAATAATACCGTCCAAATTACTCTTATTTTCATTCTCAATCTCCTTTTTTTAAAGAATTATTTCAATCTTTTCCATTTCAATAACTGGCATGGGTTTAAATTGTTCTCCAGGAATCATATTTAATATTTTTGGAGAAATACTTCTATATAACAATCTAACAGTAAGCTGGGAACCTTTTTCAGGTGTTTTAAAAATATCTATTGTTCTTACTACACTCTGTTTTGCCTTTATCCTGGTATCTTTTATAACCTGTCTTGCTTTTGCAAGGTTGATAACCTCATTACCATTTTCATCCCCGAAAACAGCCCTGAAAATTACAGCATCATTTCCAAGCTCAAGATTTTTATCCAGAACACCCTGCTGAAATACAATTTTATTATCTCTATCTTTAATGATGATTTCAAGCCATACCTGTCGCAGGTCACCAACTCCTGTGGGAATTGAATGACCGGCTCCTATATTTGTAACTATTATGTCCAGTTTTTTTTGTTCCAGTTTTGAAGTATCCATGGAGAGTGCAGCTGCATTCTGCAGGCGTTCAACAGCCATTTCAATTTTATCTTGCCCCTTGAACATGCCAGGTACAAAAGCATTGGCACCTGTAAAATTGTGTGTAAATATGTGGGGTCTTTTTTTACTGTCATCAGTTGCACTGCCGGGATTTTCAGGCCTTGGGCTGGAGCCTGTGGCTGGGATTCCTGGCCTTTGATACATATGACATCCCTGGCAGGTAATCTTCTCTTCAGGATTACTGGAGTTATACGGACTTTCTTTCCATTCAGTATATGTGGTTTCAAGACCTGTCCCAAAGGCAACATGTTTAACATCATGGCATGTTCCGCATACCCTGGAATCAGTATGAAACTTTGAAAAAGCAGTATCATGGAAATCAGATTCACTGTCATCAAAAGGTCCGTATTTTACTCCAGGATCATCCTCACCAGATCCTGGATTGAGCACAAGTCCATTATTGTACATCTGCTTTACTTTCTGGGCAGAGTGGCAATAGTCACATTGAATTCCAAGAGTTGCAATGGAAGGTGTTTTTGATAAATCATCTGAAATCTTTTTGGGAAACCCGCTTACATACCCCACAGGTGTGTGGCATTTCACGCATGTTTCAGCTTCAAGTATCTCCTGTTCATTGGTTAACCCTTTTCTAAGGAACTGTGAAATCCTTGTATACACAGGGTCTTTATGGGCTAAATTATGCATTGAATTTTCCCACTGCTCAAAAATTTCATAGTGGCAGTCTTTGCATGTATCAGGATGGATAAACTGCTCAATTTTAAAATAATTTTGTGAAGATGCTGTAGTATTTGCAGCCCAAACCATTATAATTGTGATGCAGGCGATGAGAATATATTCAATCTTTTTTTGCCGGTTCAATTTTTTCTCCTGATATAATTATTGCTGTTAAAAACCCATTTAAGGTAATGTCAGTCCTCTATTCAATTAATTTTTCTGCAATTATCTTGATATGGCTCATCTCTTCTTTGATAATATCATCAATCTTTGCCTGACCAAGTTTAGCAGGAACAAGTTCTTTCATTCCAAGATAAAAGGCAATGGAATCTTTTTCTGTCTGTATGGCAGTCTTTAAAATACTTTGGAAAGTATCGTCTGGCTGATCTTTTTTGAAAAATACACGTGTGTCTGCGAGTGCTTTGAGATAGGATAAATTTTCATCATCGGGGTCAAAATCCGTTGCCAGGGTGTTTTGCTCTTTTAATTTGTTTTGCATGTTTAAAAAAGTGACAACGTGGTCATCTTCCATTGCAGCAAGATCAAGCAGGAATTTTTTATGATTCTCATCATTAATTTTTGTTGCAGCATCGCGGTAAAAAGCTGCACCATTCACTTCGATTTTTACAGCAATTTCAAAAATATCATTTATATTAAATTCGTTGGGCATTATTATCCTCCAGATAATTTATCTTTTATAATCTTTCCTTTAAAGTTTTTGCAATCTTAACACCAAGATCAAAACATTTGTTAAGATCATCTTCATCGGGAACATATTGAACTCGTACACCATCATCGATGATATCAAGTTCCATTTCAGCAAATTCTTTATTAAGGATTTTTACAGCTTCACCACTCCATCCGTATGAGCCAAAGGCAGCAGCAATTTTATTTTGTGGTTTTAAGCCCTTAATGTATGTCATGACATCTGCAATAACAGGGAAGATGTTATTGTTAAGGGTTGGAGAGCCAACAACAAGAGCTCCTGCTTCAATTATTTCTGTTAAAATATCACTTCTATGCCATTTTCGTGTATTCATCAGCCTTACATTTACATCTTCGGATTCAATTCCGCTTGTAATCTGTTTTGCCATCTTTGTTGTGCTTTCCCACATTGAATCAAAGATTATAACCACCTTTTTTTGTGGTTCCTGTTTTGACCACTTATCATAGTGTTCTATAATTTTTGAAGGATTGTCCCGCCAGATAATGCCATGATCCGGGCAGATCATATTGATTTTCAGGTTCATTTTTGCAACATCTTTTAAAAGAGATTGTACTCTTGATGAAAAGTGAAGCAGAATATTGGCATAGTATTTTCTTGCGTGGGGAATAATTTCATCACCGATCTCGTCATCAAAGAACATATCTCCGGCAAAGTGCTGTCCAAATGCATCACTTGAAAACAGAATGCCTTCATCTGCAAGATATGTAAACATACTGTCTGGCCAGTGAAGCATTTTTGTCTCAAGAAATGAAAAAGTTCTGTCTCCAAGAGTAATATTTTCACCATGTTTGATAACATGGAAATTAAAGTCCTTGTTTAGATTGGCTTTGATATTTTTTGCGCCCATTTTAGAACAGTAAATGGGTTTATCTCTCCCTATTTTATTCATTATCTTGGGAATGGAGCCTGAGTGATCCATTTCAGCATGATTACTGATAACAGCATCAATCTTTTCCGGGTCAATAATCCTGCTGATATTAGACAGCAGTTCATTGCCAAATTTTTCCTTGACTGTATCAATGAGAATATTCTTTTTTCCAAGTACCAGAAATGAATTATAAGTTGTCCCTTCATATGTAGAATAACCATGAAAATCTCTCATGTCCCAGTCACGGCAGCCTACAGAATATATTTTATCTGCAATCTCAATTGGTTTATACATTTATTGTATCCCTCCCTATCTTTAGTTTATAATATGAACTGTTTTTTTGAACTAAAATTCTTTATGCCATTAATTTTAGGCATTCTCATTTCAGTTATCTGCAAAGAATGTGCCTTAATATTTATGTTCTGCTTCTTTTAGCAAAAGGTTAAAAAAGGGTTTTCACTGCTGCTCAATTACTATAATATAGAAAACTTAAAATCAATGATTCATTTATATTAATTAAACCGACCAAAGCATATGTATTTTATAAAAAGAACAAAAATTAGTGTGCCGGTTGAAACACTTTTTGCATGGCATGGAAGAAAGGGAGCGATTGCAAGATTGACACCGCCATGGGCACCCTTGGAAATGATTTCTTGCAATATGCATGGCATTCAAAAAGGCGTAAAGGTAAGATTTAAGATAAAACTTTTTAAAATACCAATGACCTGGGAATCTGAACATACAGAGTACAAAGAAAACAGGATATTTAAAGACAGACAAACCAGAGGTCCTTTTGCAAAATGGGAACATACACACAGATTTATATCTCAGGGTGCAACAAGCTGTATCATGGAAGACCAAGTTGAGTTTAAACTGCCATTTGGAATTTTGAGCAGGCCCTTTTATGGATTTGCTAAAAAAAAGTTTGAAAAAATGTTTGACTACAGGCACAGGGTTTTAAAAAATGATCTTGAAAGTCGTGTTCAAAAAAATAAAAAATTAAAAATTCTTATTTCAGGAGCCAGCGGAACAATAGGAAAGGCTTTGATCCCTCTATTGCAGACATGTGGGCATGAAGTCATCGTGCTTGTGCGAAGAAAAAAATATTTATCAGATCATGAATTCTTCTGGAATCCTTACAAAGGAATATTGGACATTGAAAGTGCAGGGCACATAGATGCTGTAATCAATTTAAACGGTATTGATATATCAAAGGGCAGATGGACAGCAAAACAAAAAAAACTCATTATTGATTCAAGGGTAATTCCTACAGGCCTGCTTGCTAAGAAAATAAAAAACATGGATCAAAAACCTGAAGTTTTCATCACGGCATCTGCCATAGGTTTCTATGGCAATAACAGTGCGAGTGTAGTAACCGAAGCAGATGAAAAAGGAGATCTTTTTATTTCCAGAGTCTGCAAAGAGTGGGAGGATGCAAGCCTTGAAGCTCAAAAAGCCGGGATCAGAACAGTTATGCTTAGAACAGGGGTGGTATTGACTCCTGTGGGAGGAGCTCTTGCAAAAATGGTTTTGCCCTTTAAACTTGGTTTGGGGGTTATACTCTCCCATGGCAGGCAATATATGAGCTGGATAAGCATGGATGATGAAATAGCAGCAATATTATCTATTATTGAGAATCATAATATTCATGGCGCTGTCAATATTACAGCTCCCGAACCTGTTACCAACAGGGAGTTTTCAAAAATACTTGCTAAAGTCTTTTCCAGAAAAGTTTTTTTTGTTATGCCAAAGTTTATAGTACGGTTAATCTGGGGACAGATGGGCCGGGAAACTATTTTGGCAAGCATCAGGGTAAAACCTGAAAAACTTTTAAATAACGGATTTACATTCCAGCATAAAACGCTTTTTTCTGCTCTAAAAGATATGCTTGGTAGATAAAAGCCATGATTTTGGATTAACAAATATGAGACAAATAATTATTATAAGGGCTGAAAAATGAATACTAAACTAAAAAGTCTTTTCTCGATTTTAATGATAACAGCGCTCTGTTTCGGGTTTATTGAAATCTATTTTCCTGTTGAAAATTATAGTTTTGAAAGACTTCATATTTTTCTTTTTAATCTTTGTACCGGTGGAACCATCCTTTTATATTACACACAAAGAAAAGAGAGAGTATCAAAAATTATTGTTCTGTTTTTTGCAGGATCACTGGTCTATGCTTTTTCTGCATTTTTGAAAATATATCCTTTAACAATTCTTGTATCTATTCTGCTTTTTATTATTGTGGAAAAAATTCGTATTGAAAAATTTTCTGTTTTTCCTGCAGATTTTTTCAAATCTGAGGTGTCTGTGTCGCAAAAATTTCATCAGGCATCACTGTTATGCCTTTCCATTGGTATTGTAATGGCAAGCCTTGTTATTTTAAATAATGAATATTTCAAGCTTATTTCCATGAAAATGCTTACATTGAATACATTTTTTTTGGGGTTTTCTTTCCCTCTCTCCCTGATTACACTCTCCCTGGTTTTTGGAATGCTGGAAAAATTGGAAAAAACTTCTGCAAGAGTTATTATGGAGATCTGTTTCTGGACTATAACACTTGGTGTCATTACTTTTTTCGGGTTTATGTTGTTTGAAAAAATGATCCCTCAAATTTTTGTCACTGCCGCACTCTTTACCGCAGTGATTCTTGTATTTATGCTCTATACAATATTTGCTGACAGGATTCAGCAAAAATTGTTTTTAACTTCAGGCATAGGATTTTTAATTTTTACTGCGGTGACAGGTATTGCGTATATATGCATAATGATGAGTGAAGGGTATGATCATCACAACACAAAATGGCTTATGCAGATGCATGTTTTTGCTTCATTATATGGCTGGAATCTTTGTGGTTTGTCCATCATATGCAGATTTGATGATTTCCCTATAAAGATGCACTCTTCAACTGTTATAGGTATCCACTGGCTGACAGCCATTGTGCTCGCACCACTTGGAATTTTTTATCCCCTGTTTGCCATTTTTGCCATCATTGGCTATACGTTTATTACCCTGACTCTGTTTTTCAGTCACAATGGAGTGGAAATTAAAAAATGAGTGCCAAAGAGAAATTAGACAGTTTTTTAAACCTTTTTAACAGTGATTCCAAGGTGCTTGTAATGATCAATGCTGATCCCGATTCCATAGCAAGTGCCATGGCAGTTAAAAGATTATTATGGAGAAGGGTAAAAGAAGTTGTAATTGCTTATTTCAACAAGATTACAAGACCTGATAATCTTGCCATGATTGAATATACTGAACCCGGTATAACAGGACTTGATGAAATAAAAAAAGAGAATCATAATACTTTTGTCATTGTAGATTCCCAGCCTGACCACCATGAAAATTTTTTAAAATTTAATTATGATGCCATTATTGATCATCACCCGTTGTCTGATGATAATGCAAAATTTGTTGATATTCGACCTGATGTTGGTGCCTGTTCAACAATTATGACCCAATATCTAAAGACAAAAAAAATAAAACCCTCATCAAAACTTGCAGCAGCATTGATGATTGGAATAAAGACTGATACATCTAATTTTACAAGGCAGACAAGTTTGATGGATATCAAGGCTTTTCAATATCTCTATCAATTTGCAGATAATAATATTGTTATAAAGGTTGAAAGAGCAGCTTTAAGCTATGAAGATCTTGATTTTCTCGGGCATGCCATTAAACAGAGAAAGATAATACACAACCGATTTTTTTTTCATGCAGGTAAGATTACCAGGCCCGATGAACTTGTGATTGTGGCAGACTTTTTTTTAACCCTGGTAAAGGTTAACTGGAGTATTGTTTCAGGGGTTTATGAAGAAAAGCTTATAATCATTATTCGCAATGATGGCTTGAGAAAATCAGCTGGCAATACTGTAAAAGAGGCATTCTCTATGTACGGTTCAGCTGGAGGTCATAAAACAATGGCACGGGCGGAGCTTGATTTAAAACTAATTAAAAAAGATATTAAAAAAATTAATAAAAAGGCCCTTGGTAACTGGATCATATCAAGTATTGAAAAAACAGCCGGCACAAAGACTAATTAGCTCTTGACTATAAGCACATATTTGAATGAAAATTTGCCGAAATACAAGGCGCAAAAAATCTTGAAACCGGAGTGTACTATAGTACATGAGGATTTCAATATTTTGCAGCAACGAAGTAGTTGGGTGAGTTTTCGTTCAAATATTAATTGATCAGCATTTTGCCAAGATGCTCACTTAAAAATATAATTGACTCAATATCAAGGTGTTCAACTATTGTTTCATCAA